>CAYYCR010000043.1:0-11652 GCA_964470385.1 uncultured Muribaculaceae bacterium
CTACTATCATAATGATAAGGAGAAATAAAATGATAGCAATGAGCTTTAGAACTTTCACTATAAAAGTCTTAGTTTTCATTTTATCAAACCTCCTCTCTTTTGCGAGATTCGGTAGACACTCAACAACTGATATTCCCTATAGAAATTATACTAAATTATCTGATATTATACATAAATTTGTAATTTAGAATTTTTATGATATAAAAATAAAACGGAGTGATAAAATGAACGATAAGATGAGTGATATTTTAAAAAAAATTCAAAAAATAGATGAAAAAGAGATAGACAGCAATGATGGTTTTATAGATAAATGTATAGAAGATTTCCAAAAATTTAATATGCTACATTCTTTTGATTCTAATGAAGAAAATAAAAGTTTTAATAGTGATTTTGATAAGTTTGCTAATGATTGTTTAGAATTTATAAACTATATTAAACAATGTATTGAAAATAATGAAGTATCTAGTTTATACATATTAAGAAAAGGAAATGCTATTCATTATGGTAAATACGATTATGGCATAAAAAAAGATCAAAGTATTATTGAAATGATAAGTGATGAAGACTTAAAAAAATTATATGAATTAATGCAACATGAATTTTCATCTGATTTTGTTGGTGGATGGAAACATACATTTGGGGAGGGATGGTCTTTAAAGCCAACCATTGGTGAAAATGTAATAATCGATATAAATAGTAGTAGTCCTAGCGATAGAGATTGGTTTTATGAAGAATCACATAAGGAACAAAAAAGTGAATTACCAAAGAAAAAATAAAATTTGTAACTAAGTCAGTTTCATTTATCTTATAGTTATGGTTAGTTAAGCTTATTACTAACTATTTTTTTGCTTAAGAAGTTGTTGTGTATCCCAACCTTTACTTAGGACACTATTTAGTGCATCGCAAAATAGAAAGTATCACTTTCCCTTTCATTTACATAAATGCACTTAATCGGTGGATTTTTTTTACAATTTTCAAAAAAACTTACAAAGGGAAAGTAGTTTAAAATATGGCATTTGAGTGCTATAATTATTATTGAAAGGTCTGAAAATATATGTCAAAAAAAGATTCAATTGCAACTGAGAGAATGATAGAGTTAGAAATATGGCTACTTGAAAATAGTCCTATTGGTTTAAATAATGATGAATTGTTAAAATTGTTAATATCCAAAAATTTTAGTCAGAATGAAATAGAATACTTGATGATTGCCTATTACATTCCTATGCTGGATATCAAAGAACAACTTGCTATTTATGATAATACACGTCCATGTATGGATGAATTAAAATTTATTTCCGATTTACAGATAAAATATAACGTTGATAGAAATTCTGTTACCAAAAGGATTCAATCTGTTAGAGTTATAAGCAGATACTTAAGAAAAAATCCCAATATAAAATTTCCCGAGATACAGACTTATAATAAATTGGTTAGAGATAGAATCCCTGAAATTATCGAATCAAATGGAGAAACCCCAATTTATCACATATTAGGTGAGGAAGAATATTGGAATTATTTATTAAAAAAAGATAGTGAGGAATTAGAAGAAGTAAGACAAGCAAGTTCTAAAGAAGAAATCAAAAAAGAACTTAGTGATAAATTGGAATTAATAAGAGCCATGGCTATTTATTGTGGATTTACTCTAGAAGATATCATTGAAGAAGCAGATTTAAAAAGAGAAAAAAGAGGGGCATTTTCCAAAAGACTATTTTTAGAAAAAACATACAACTATCAAAAGCAAAAATAATGGAAATTACTATTATGTCAAGTTAATAAATATACGTGTAATAGAACTCAATTTCTTTTTTACTTATGAGTGTAAATGAGTAAAAGCATTATAAAAATCCAATTCAAACCAAATACCATTTTGAATCATTATAAAAACATTACTATCTAATTTGATATTTACTTATTAAATATTAACTAGTATAATAAGAGATGTAAAAGAGTGATATCAAAAGAGAAACTTGATATTTATATTATGAAAGGTAGTGAAAAAAAATGAATGAAAATAAAAAAATAATAATTATAATAGGAGTAATAGGTGCTATAATTGCCCTTATCGTATTTGGAATGATACAAACAAGTGCCGAAAGAAAAAAAGTGATGGATGAATTTAATAAGGCATATGCAGCAGAAACCGAGAAACTTGTTTATCTTGGAAGACCAGGATGTAGTGCCTGCGTAACATTCCGTCCAACATTTGAAAAAGTGATAAATGATTATAAATTATCTTTTATAGATATTAACACTGATACTATAGCAGCAACACAACTTGAAGAAATTGTAAATAAAATTGGTTTAGAATTGGACTCATTTGGAACCCCAACAATAGCAGTTGTAAAAGATAATAAAGTAATAAATAGTAGTGTTGGTGTTATATCAGAAGAATCACTAATCGAATTTTTGAAAAACAACAATGTAATTGCTGAATAAAAGGGGTGGATTATAATGCAAAGTGATGTATATAGAAAAGTAAGAGGATTTAAAGACCGTTACCCAAAGACTGTTGGCTGGCGATTAAAAGCCCACTGTAAAATTATAGACTTACATTTAAATCCGAATGAAGAAGTAAAATATGCATTTGTAGCACAAAAGAACGATAATCCATTAGACATTATCACAACCTATGTTATAGCCCTTACTAATAAAAGAATATTGTTAGCCCAAAAAAGGCTCCTATTTGGATATTTTTTTACAGCCATTACTCCAGATTTATTCAATGACTTATCAGTAAAAATGGGGCTTATTTGGGGAAAAATATATATTGATACCGTAAAAGAGTTTGTTCCCCTTTCTAATATTCAAAGAGAAGCTTTACCAGAAATAGAGACTTGCATTACTGAATATATGATGACAGAAAAAAAGAAATACATAAAAGTAAAAGGATAAATCTATGGATAAAAGTCATTTAAAATGGCTTTTTCTATTATTTTTTTCCCTTTAAAAATTCCATAAAGTCGGATAATCAGTTTTATTCTAATGCAATTTATAGTATAATTGAATGGGGATGGTAAAATGAGCAAAAAAATAGTTGTATTAGGTGGAGGAACAGGAATGTCTACCCTATTACGAGGATTAAAATTATATCCAATTGATATTACAGCAATTGTTTCAGTATGTGATGATGGAAGAAGTACAGGAAGACTTAGAGAAGAATTTAATACCCCAGCAGTGGGAGATATCAGACAAGTTTTAATTGCCTTATCAGAAACAGAACCATTATTTCAACAACTATTAAATTATCGATTTCAAACAACAAGTGATTTAAATGGACATGCCTTAGGTAACTTACTATTAACGGCTATGCAGGAAGTAGCTGGAAGTATGTCAGAAGGAATAGAATCGATTGGGAAAGTATTAAATTTAAAAGGAAAAGTATTACCTTTGACGGAAGAAAATGTTACCTTAGTTGGACAAATGACAGACGGTAGTATTGTAAAAGGAGAACATAATATAACAGAATCCAAAGCAACAATTAAAGAAGTATATTATTTAAAAGAACCAAAAGTTTGCCCTGAAGCCTTAAAAGCCATAAAAGAAGCGGACTTAGTTATTTTAAGTATGGGAAGTTTATTTACTAGTATTATTCCAAATCTTATCTGCGAAGAAATGATAGAAGCACTAGCAGATACGAAAGCAAAAATTATGTACGTTTGTAATATGATGACACAACCAGGCGAAACCGATGAATATAAAGCAAGTGATCATGTAAAACTATTAAATCATTATCTTAAAAAAAGAAAAATCGATGTTTTAATTGTAAATAGTGGTGAAATTGAAAATAAACTATGTGAAAAATATGAAACATTAGAACAAAAAGATCCAGTTCTATTTGACCAAGAAGAACTAGAGACCTTAGGATTAGAAATTATATCAGGAGACTTCGTTAGTATTGATAAAGATATCTTAAGACATAATGTTAATCGTCTAGCCTTTCATATTTTCGCATATTTAATGAATGTTTAATGTCTTTTACAAGTACGATTAAAAATGAAGTTAGTAAACTAGATACAATTGAAACAGAAAACATTGCAGAACTATCGGCATTAATCAGAAATATTGGAAAATACCAAGAACAAGGAATTAAAATAACCACTGAAAATGCCAGTGTAGCAAGAAGAATCTTCGGACTACTAAAAAATATGTATGGAATTATTGCTAAAATTACAGTACGAAAAGGGTATAATTATAATAAAAATTTTATTTATATGTTAGATATTAATCATAAAACAGAAATCATTTTAAAAGACCTTAGTCTGTTAGACGATAATATTTATCTAAATATTCCAAAACCATATATTGTAGATGATCACGACTTAAAACGTGCCTATCTAAGAGGATTATTTTTAGCAATTGGAAGTATTAATGATCCCAAAAAATCAAGATATCATTTAGAATTTTTAGTAGATGATGAAGACTATGCTAAATTCGTATGTGAAATTTTGAATCATTTTCTCTTAAATGCTAGATATATAAAACGTGACAATAAATATATGATTTACTTAAAAGAAGCCGAAAAAATTGGAGACTTTTTAAGAATTATGAATGCCAATAAAGCCATATTATATTTTGAAAACATTCGCATTTATCGCAACCATAAAAATATGACCAACCGGCTTAACAATTGTGAACAGGCTAATGTTGATAAAATGATTATGGCGGCTTCCACACAAATAAAAGAAATAGAACAATTAGAAGAGTCAGGAGCTTTTGAACTATTAGATGAAAAAGTGAAAGAAGTAGCAAGGTACCGAAAAAAATATCCAGAAGCTTCCCTTTTAGAACTCAGTGAAATTATAACACTAGAAACTAAAACTTCTATTACCAAATCGGGATTGCATCATAGACTAAAAAAAATCCATGATTTCGCACTTAAAATAAACACAAAACAAAGAAAATAAGAAAAACTTATTTTCTTTTCTTTTCCTAAAGACAGAAAAATAAATTTATAGTATAATAAATATTGAGACAAAGAGGTGAATTATGACAGAAATCTTTAAATCATTAACAGAAAACATAAAGAAGTTTACCAAAATCTATATTATGACCCATAAAAATCCAGACTTAGATGGACTAGGAGCTTCTATTTGTTTATATACAATTGCAAAAAGCTTTCATAAAGAATGTTTTGTAATCGATACAAATGATACTAAAAATCGCACTGTTGAAAAAATGTATGAAATCTTAAACGAAAAACAAATAAAAATAGAACTAAAAAAAGAAAGAGAAGCAATCAAAGAATTAACCGATGACACACTATTAATCATATTAGATGTTCATAAACCAGAAATGGTCGAAAGTGAAAAATTATTACAAAAAAGTAAGCACGTTATTGTAATTGATCATCATATCAAGGGAAATAATTATATCAAAACGACTAATTTATGCTATATCAATTCTGGAATCTCCAGTGTAACAGAAATGATGGCTTACTATTTAAAATATCTAAATAAAATAGTAGATCCAGTGATTGCTACCATTATGATAACGGGAATTGAAATTGACACCAATAACTATAAACTAAAAACGACAGAAAGAACCTATGAAGCAGGAGCTATATTAACCTCACTTGGTGCCGATTCTATTTTAAAACAAGAATTATTAAAAGAAGACAAAGAATCCTACCTAAAAAGAAGTAGTTTTGTAAAACATAGTACCATGATTAATGAAAACATGGCTTTATGCACAATGGATATGGAGATTTATGCCCCAAAGGACTTAGCCGAAATTGCTGAACAACTATTGCAATTTGACAATGTGGAAGCTTCATTCAGCATTGGAAAAATCAAAGAAAATGTAATAGGAATCAGTGCTAGGTCACTAGGCAATATTGATGTCGAAGAAATTATGGAACAAATTGGTGGAGGTGGACATAAAACAGATGCAGCCTGTCAATTACCCAATACGACAATAGAAGAAGCAAAAACAAGAATATTAGAAATTGTAAACAAGAGGTGAGTAAATGAAAGTAATATTTTTAAAAGATGTGAAAAATCAAGGAAAAAAAGGGGAAATCAAAGAAGTAAAAGACGGTTACGGTATGAACTTTTTAATCAAAAATGGATATGCTATTCAAGCTACAAATGCAGGAGTAAATAAGTTAAAAAAAGAACAAGCCGAAGCAGAATTGCAAGAAAATCTACACATCAAAGAATGTGAACAAATGAAAGAGAAACTCGAAAAAATTACCGTTGAAATTCCTGTCAAAACAGGAGGACAAGACCGTGTTTTTGGAAGTGTTAGTACCAAACAAATATCGTCAGAATTAAAAAAACTAGGATATGAAATTCCAAAAAAAGATATTGTGCTAGATGGTAGTCTAACCTCGTTAGGAACCCATCAGATAACAATTCAATTACATAAAAAAGTAATTGCCACAGTAAAAGTAAGATTAGTAAAATAGAAAGGAAAATGTTTATGGCAGAAAGAGTAATGCCACATAACTTAGATGCTGAACAATCTGTATTAGGCTCTATGTTTTTATCTAAATATGCTCTTCAAAAAGCAGTAGAATTATTGAATAAAGACTTATTTTATTTAGATGCCCATGCAAAAATATTTTCGGTATTAAGTGAACTATTAGAAAAAAATATTCCCGTTGACTTAACAACAGTAACCGAAGAACTTTCCAATCATGGTTGGCTCAAACAAATTGGTGATGTCGAATACCTAGCCGAAGTGATCAATAGTGTTCCAACAGCAGCCAATGTAGATGAATATATTAAAATCGTAAATGAAAAAGCAATCTTAAGACGACTCATAGAAGAAGCAACTAATATTGTAACCGATAGTTATAATTCAACAGAGGATTTAAGTGAAATTCTAGATAACGCCGAAAAGAAAATTTTGAATGTTGTAAAAACACGAAAAGGAACGGAATTTAGAACCATTCAAGATGTGCTAGCCAAAACGCAATCCGATTTGGAAAAATTAGCCCAAAACAAAGGAGAAATCACAGGACTTGTAACAGGCTATTATGACTTAGATAAAGTAACAAGTGGATTGCATCCTAATGAATTAATCATTATAGCAGCCCGTCCAGCTATGGGAAAAACAGCTTTTGCCCTTAATTTAGCGACCAATATAGCAGAACAAAATAAAACTAGTGTAGCACTATTTAATATGGAAATGGGAGCAGAACAACTCGCTATGAGAATGCTTTCCTCAGCAGGTCAAATTGATGGATATAAACTGAAAAGTGGGAAACTAGAACATAATGATTGGAAACGTGTCAATGAGGCAGTTAGTCGTCTAACAGAGATGAAAATTTATATGGACGATACCCCTGGTATGACAATCGGAGAAATACGAGCAAAATGTAGAAGACTTGCCAGCTCTGAAGAAGGTCTTGGAATTGTAATTATTGATTACTTGCAATTAATTAGTGGTTCTGCAAGATATTCTGGAAACCGTCAACAAGAAGTCTCAGAAATATCCCGTTCTTTAAAAACACTTGCGATGGAATTAAATATCCCTGTGATTGCTTTAGCACAACTTTCACGTAGTGTAGAGGGAAGAGATGATAAAAGACCGTTATTAAGTGACTTAAGAGAATCAGGTTCTATTGAACAAGACGCAGATATTGTCGCTTTCCTTTACCGCGAAGATTACTATACAAAACAAGTATCTATTGATGAAAATACTAGCAAAAGTGAATTTATTATTGCCAAACATCGTAATGGACCAACAACTACAGTAGATTTGGTATTTAGAAGAAATACAAGTACATTTGTGAATATGACAAATAGGGAAGAAAGTTAGGTGATTGAATGAAACGATTCGGAGTGATAATCACTTGTATATTAGTAGGGGGAACAATATTTCTTTTAGGTTTTAACTATAAAAATTTAAGTGAACCAAATACTTTTTACCAAGTATATCTTGATGAAGAAGTAATTGGAGTCATCAAATCAAAAAAAGAGTTAGAACATTATATCGATCAAGAGGGTAATCATATCAAACGAAAATACGAAGTAAACACAGTTTATGCTCCAGAAGGATTAGAAATTAAAAAATTAACAACTTATGATAAAAAGGTAGATTCTGTAAAAGATATTTATAATAAAATAAAGGAAGTAAAACCGTTTACCATAGAAGGATATCAAGTCACAATTAGACAAGAAGTAGAATCAGTCGAAGAAGAAAACAAGAAAGAAACCAAAGTTAGCAAATATTATGTATTAAGTGAGGATATTTTTCATGATGCTGCAGAATCGATGATTAAAACATTCGTTGGAAAAGATCAATACGAGGCTTATGTTAATGACACGCAAAAGACAATCGAAACAACAGGGACACGTATTACCGACGTTTATATTGATGGAGATAAAACGATTAAACAGATGAAAATTCCAGTAACAGAAGAAATTTATAGTAAGGCAACCGATTTGGCTCATGATTTAATATTTGGAAAAGATAGTACAACCAAAACTTATGTTGTACAAATAGGAGACACCATTGACAAAATTGCTTTCAATAATCAAATCAGTGTCGAAGAATTTTTAATTTCCAATACGGAATTTACCAATGAAAATAATTTGTTATATCCTAATCAAGAAGTCGTTATTGGTATTACCAATCCACAGCTTAGTGTGGTAATGGATATGTATTCTGTAGAAGATAAAGAAAGTAGTTTTGGTCAAACAGTAGAAGAAGATAGTACCATGATGGTTGGTGAAGAAGTAATTTCTCAAAAGGGTGAAAAAGGATTAGAGAGAATTTCTCAAAATATGAAATATGTAAATGGGGTAATCAACCGTGTTGATCCACTTGGAAAAGAAGTATTAAAAGCTCCTGTTGACCAGATTGTAAAAAGAGGAACGCATTACATTCCAAGTGTGGGAAGTACAAGTTCTTGGGGATGGCCAACAGAAAGTGGTTGGACAATTTCTTCTCCTTATGCATGGCGAATTAACCCGATTACAGGAAGACGTGAATTACATGATGCTTTAGATATTGCAGGAACTGGTTATGGTTCTCCAATCTATGCTGCCAATAATGGAACTGTTGTAACAGCAAGTTATACAAGAATTAATGGAAATTATGTTATTATTAATCACAATAACGGATATTATACTTATTATGGTCATATGTCAGAAATTATAGCAAAACAAGGACAAGTAGTAGCTCGTGGAGATCAGATTGGAAAGGTTGGTATGACAGGTCAAGCAACTGGACCACACGTTCACTTTGGTATTTGGACAGGATACCCATATTATGGAGGAAGAGCTTTAAACCCACTTAATTTCTATTAATATGAAAGTATGTGTATTAGCAAGTGGCTCGAAAGGAAATTGTACTTATATTGAAACCAAAGAAAACAAATTGTTAGTAGATATAGGTACAACTTCTTTGTATGCTGAAAGAAAATTAAAAGAATTAGAAATCAGTCCAAAAGAAGTGAATGGAATTTTAATTACACACACTCATACTGACCATATTAGTGGCATCCGTGTCTTTTTAAAAAAATATCATACCAAGTTATATATTACCTCTAAAATTTATGAAGAGTTAAAAAAAGAATTTCAACCAGAAAATTACGAAATTATTAACGATTGTTTTGTGATTAATGATTTAGAAATAGAATTATTTAGAACTTCACATGATGCTCCAGATTCTCATGGTTATATATTATCGAATCGGGAATCATCTCTTGTATACATTACTGATACTGGATATATCAATATTAAAAATCATGAAAAATTAAAAAATAAAAATCTTTATATCATCGAAAGTAACCATGATGTAGAAATGCTTTTAAATGGTACTTATCCATACCAATTAAAGCAACGAATTTTAGGAGATGAAGGTCATTTATCAAATATAGATTGTTCTAATTATTTATCTAAATTTATAGGGGATAAGACCAAAGATATTATTTTAATTCATCTAAGTGAAGATAATAATACCAAGGAAAAAGCGTTAGATACTTTAAATGGAGTGTTAAAAAAACATAATCAAGCAGTAGAGAATATTTATGTTGCTACTCAACATGATAGAACAGAGTTGATTGAAGTATGATAAAAATTGTATGTGTTGGAAAGATAAAAGAACAATATTGGAAAGATGCTATTGAAGAGTATCAAAAAAGGTTGAAAAAATATACGAAGTTAGAAATAATAGAGGTTATGGATTATGCTTTGGATCATATTCCTACAATACTAGAAAAAGAACGGGACCAGATGTTAAAGTATATAGATAATAAAGATTATATTATTACAATGGAAATTGATGGTCATGAATTATCTTCTCCTTTATTATCACAAAAGTTAGATTCTATTTTAATGAAAAATTCTAATATTATATTTATCATAGGTGGGTCCTATGGCTTGCATGAAGACATTAAGAGAAAATCTAATTATGCGTTATCATTTTCTAAATTAACATTTCCTCATCAATTGTTTCGGGTATTGTTGTTAGAACAAATATATCGATCATATAAAATAAAAAATAATGAAAGTTATCACAAATAATGTATAAAAAAGAAAAGAATCGTCCACAAAGAAATAGAGGGGACGATTTTTTATGAAAAAAACAATCATTTTATTTTTAATCATTATTTTATGTTATATCATTGTAGGAAAAGTAAGTGCTGAAAAATTAATTCCAGATGATGCAATTAGATTAAGGGTTATTCCTAATAGTAATAGCGATTATGATCAAGCAATAAAATTAAAAGTAAGAGATTTAGTACAACAAGAAATGCAAGAATTACTTCATGATACAAAAGGATCAGAGGAAGCTAGAAAAAGAATTTTATTAGATCTTCCAAAGATTGAGGCCAATGTCAAAAATTTGTTAGATAAGGAACAATATTCTCTCGGCTACGAAGTTAGTTTTGGACAACACTATTTTCCAGAAAAACAGTATAAAGGAGTTACTTATAATGCTGGAATGTATGAATCATTATTAGTAACACTAGGGAGTGGAAAAGGAGATAATTGGTGGTGTGTTTTATTTCCACCTCTTTGTTTAATTGAAGCAGAAGAAAGTACTGAAGTGGAATATAAATCTTTTGTAGCGGAAATGATAGAAAAGTTTATGTGATAAATAAAAATGACTATTGAAACTAAGTCGGTTGATAGTCATTTTATAATTATAGTTTTTCAATTTCTTCTAATGATAATCCTGTATTTTCAGAAATAATTTTAAAATCAATTCCTGATGCCTTAAATTTGCGTGCGATTTCCATTTTTTCCGTTTTGCGTGCTTCTTCCCTAGCATCCGCAATCATCGTATTTCTAATCAGTTCATCTCTTGGTAACTTCATTGAAAATCCAATCCATTCTTCATCTTTGCTATATTTGCTCATTTCCTCTACAAACTTTTGGGCTGCACTTATTTCCATTAAATCATCACCTATCCATTCTTTTAATTCTTTCATTGTCTTTGCTCTAAATATGTTGATCCAACGTATTAACTTCTCGTCTCTACTAGTATAACACATTTTACTTGCTAGTACCATATCTACGATATCAATTTGTATCATTTCTGTTAATACTTTTCCCTTTTTACTTGTGAAGTAATAGGATTCAATCATATCTTCTTCATTACAATGAAAATTATTAAGTTGGATTTGAAGTGTTTTTTTAATGTTGGAATAATCATTATCTCCATATTTCAATTGTCTTCCATGAATGTTACAAGCAT
>CAYYCR010000044.1:0-11616 GCA_964470385.1 uncultured Muribaculaceae bacterium
TCCTTACTTTCAAATTTTCTCCAAACTTTTTATAAAGCTTCGTTTCTAACATTTGGTATTCCAATAATTCTTCTTCTCCATAAGGATAATTTAAAAACCAATATAGTGTAACAGGTTTGATTTCTTCATACTTCTTATCTTTCTTCTTCCACTGCATACCATATAATTTGGATAAATAGATCATACTTCTATTTTCTAAGCTTCCATTTTTCGCATTCTGCATTTCTACAATGATTATTTCTTTTTCATTTTTAAGAACCAAATCCGTTTCTCCATTCGCTTTCGCCTTATTCTTTTTTGGTAATACTGGACTATAATATTCAAAACCAGTAATATCAATCTTAAAAAAATCATATAAAATCATCGATAAATATTCATGATGATAAAAGACATTTTTAAATAAATAATCATGGCTTAGATTGTAAAACGTTTCTTCTTTCATTCTTTCCTCCTTATCGAGGTGAATGTAACTCTATTATAATAGATAAGCATTATATTGTCAAGTTCATTCGCCCTCAACAATATTATTCTACAAAACTACCTTGATGACCTTACTTTTTTGTGAAAAAAGTACAAAAAAAGCAAATTTACTTAATCATTCTTTTGCTTTTCTTTGATAAGTATAAAATTCACCTATGTTTTTCGTATCTATCAAATTGATAGTCTATATGGATCTGATTGTGTTCCTTTTCCTGATGTGATTTTTACTTCTGGTTTTAGGAAAAGTGAGGGACGCACCCCGCTGGCATTACGTGCATAGTCGCTGCTGAGAAACCCCGCCAAGTTCATATACCACACGCCAATCGTGCCGCTAGTCGACGTAATTGTCCATTGGCTTATACTACTATTAAACAGGTAATTATTACTTATACATGCATTATTGCCAGCATTTAAGTTTGTCGTTCTTTCACAACTTGCATTATTTGATCCATATCCAAAGTCTGTTACACTCATTAGTCCGATATATCCTAATGATGATGAACTTCTTTCTGCATCTTCAAAATTTCCTAATGTCCAAGTACTATTTATTCCTCCCGTATAATACCATGTTCCATTTACGATATAATTTTTATTTGTCTCATCAATATAATTTGCATTACTATAAAAACTTGTCCCATTTAATGCTGTTTTTAATGTCGCTGGTCTATCCCAATTATTACTATTACTTGTATCCCATTCCTTACTCGTACTATAAAAACTATTTTTGATTATTTTCATTTTTCCGTCTATCACACCTATAATTCGATATAAATGTTCTTCATCACATGTTTCATTCTGGGTTCCAAAACATACCCAATTATTCGGATTACTTCCTGCATATCTTTTATTTCCTAAATTATCTGTTCTAATGGAACCATTTTCTCCTACTTCTAAAGTCATTTTTTCTTCTGTCAACAAAGTACCTGATGATTCCACTATAATTGTTTTACTTGCTTTTTCTGTATTTCCATTTTCTGTTACAGTACATTTTATTTCATGAGTTCCACTATCTAAACTACTCGTATTTGTTATTTCCACGTTCTCATTTGATGTATCAATACAAGTAACATTACTAGATAACACATTGAAATATTCCAATATGGATTTATCAAGTCCCTTTTCTATTGTTTCACTTTTAGAATCTTTTACGAAAATTAAAGGTAAATCACTTCCATCTGGTATTTTACATTTCTCTTTTTCATATTTGATTAATCTTACATTCGTATCAGTTTTACTTTTTATTGCACACCACTCGTTATTATGGATAGCGAGTGCTATTTCTCCACTTTTACTGAGTGTTAAAATCCCACCTTTTGGTTTACTTCCACTATAAGATAGTTCATTTGTTGTTCCATCTTCAAATGAAAACACTTAGTCTACTGGATTATTTTCCTCTAGTATACTCTCTGCGTAGTATCCCTTTGCTGCTTCCATAATTCCATACGCACTATCCTGAAAAGCACTCTTTCTTACTTTAGTTAAAATACTTAAAACTATTGGAGTAGCTATGAGTGCTATTACAGCTAGTATTACAATCACAGCTAACAACTCTATTAAAGTGAAACCTTTTTTTCTCATTTTTTTACCTCTCTTACTATGTTTTATTTTATCATACTTTTTACATAAAACAAATTCATTTCATCAAAAAAATAACAATTAAACAAAACCAAAATTTCATATTCTATTTTTTTTCATTTCTTTGATATAATAGAATTATAGTATGGAGGAAGAAAAAATGAATTATGAAAACATTATCATTAGCACTGGAGATATCAAAGAAGATTACAACATTATAGATGTCATTTATGCCTGTGAACATGTACCCGGAGTCACAAAAAACAAAACACATTCACAAAATGCCTTTAAAACATTAAAAACCAATCTAAAAGAGCAGTGCTATAACCTAGGTGGAGATGCCATCATCAATTGTCAGATTCGAACAGAGCAAAGCTTAGATAGCATATATGCTTTTTTCGTGACAGGTACTGTTGTGAAATTTAAAAATCTTTAAAAAAACTATCAAACTGAATAGCCTTGATAGTTTTTTTATTCTTATTTTACAACAATATTGACTAATTTCTTAGGAACCGTAATAATTTTTACAATTTCTTTTCCCTCAATATTTTTTTTCACATTTTCAATATTTTTTGCATAATATTCCATTTCTTCTTTAGAAGTATTGGTTGCAACAACTAACTTTCCTCTTACCTTTCCGTTTACTTGAACAATCATTTCATAACAATCTTCTATCGTCTTTGATTCTTCATATGTTGGCCAAGAAGATTCACACAAAGGTTTACCTAAATGATAAATCTCATTTAACTCTTCTGTCATATGAGGAGCAATTGGATTTAATAAATGTAAGAATGTTCTATAATCTTCCTTAGTAATACTTTCTAATTTTTCAAAACCATTTAACAAAATCATAAGTGCTGATACAGCTGTATTATATTTCATTGTCTCAATATCATTTGTTACTTTTTTAATCGTTTGATGCGTAAGTGTTTCTAAACTATATCCTGTCTTATCATTTAAAGAAGAACCTAATTTCCAAACTCTATCTAGAAAACGTTTACACCCCTTTAATCCATTTGTACTCCAAGCGGCTTCTTTTTCATAATCCCCAATAAACATCTCATAAGTACGAAGAGCATCAGCTCCCATTTCTTCAATAATATCATTAGGATTAATTACATTCCCTTTTGATTTACTCATTTTTTCTCCATTATCTCCAAGAATCATTCCATGAGCTGTACGTATCTCAAATGGTTCTTTATTCGGAACCAATCCTATATTATAAAGAAATTGATTCCAAAAACGAGCATATAATAAATGTCTGGTTGCATGTTCCATTCCACCATTATACCAATCTACTTTTCCCCAATAATCAAGTGCTTCTTTTGAAACAAAATCGGAATCGTTTTTCGCATCCATATAACGTAACCAATACCAACTAGAACCAGCCCAGTTTGGCATTGTATCAGTTTCCCTTTTAGCATTTCCACCACATTTTGGGCAAGCTACATTCACCCAATCTGCAATAAGTGCTAATGGACTTTCACCATCATCGGTTGGTTCATAATGGGCAACATCAGGAAGTACGACGGGAAGTTCATTTTCTGGCACTGGAACCCAACCACACTTATCACAATGTACCATTGGAATTGGTTCCCCCCAAAATCTTTGACGAGAGAATATCCAATCTTGAAGTCGGTAATTGGTCTTTTTATGTCCAATTCCTTTTTCCTCTAAAAAGGCAATCATTTTATCAATTGATTCCTGTTTATTTGTAAGCCCATTTAAAATTCCAGAATTGACCATTTCTCCCTCACCAATATAGGGCTCTTTTTCAATATTCCCTCCTTTAATTACTTCGATAATAGGAATAGAAAATTTTTTAGCAAATTCATAGTCACGATTATCATGAGCTGGTACGGCCATAATTGCTCCTGTACCATAATGCATCATCACATAGTCTCCTACCCAAATTTGAACACTTTCGCCATTCACAGGGTTAATCGCTTCAATGCCCTCTAACCTTACCCCTGTTTTTTCTTTTACCAATTCTGTTCTTTCAAATTCTGTTTTTTTACTAGATTCTTGCTTGTACTTAATCACTTCATCAAAGTTACAAATTTTATTTTTCATCTTTTCTAAAATTGGATGCTCAGGAGCTACCACCATAAAGGTTACCCCATACAAAGTATCAGGTCTTGTCGTATAAATTTTTAATTTTTCAGTAGAATCTTTAATTTCAAAATCTACTTCAGCTCCTGTACTTTTTCCTATCCAATTTATTTGAGCAGTTTTAATTCTCTCTTGAAAATGATTATCTTTAAGTCCATCTAAAAGTTGTTCTGCATAATCACTCATCCGAAGCATCCATTGTTCTTTTTCTTTTTGAACAACTGCTGTTCCACATCTTTCACAGACTCCTCCACTAGAATCTTCATTCGATAATCCTGTTTTACAATTTGGACACCAATTGATATTTTTTTTATCTTTATAAGCAAGTCCATGTTCATAAAATTTTAGAAATTGCCACTGGGTCCATTTATAGTATTCTGGATCTGTTGTTGAAAATTCTCTACTCCAATCATAGGAAATTCCTAGACTCTCAATTTGTCCTTTGAATGTTTTAATATTTTCTCTTACAGCGATACTTGGATGGATATGATTTTTTATTGCATATTGCTCTGCTGGAGCCCCGAAAGCATCCCACCCCATTGGGAATAAAACATTATACCCCTCCATTCTTCTTTTTCTAGCTAATGTATCTAGGGCTGTATAACTTCTTACATGTCCTACATGAAGTCCTGCCCCTGATGGATACGGAAATTCTACTAAAATATAATATTTTTTCTTTTCACTTTTATTTTTTGCTTCAAAAGTATGATGTTCTTTCCAATAATTTTGCCATTTGGCTTCTATTTCTTTAAAATTATACATATTATTTCACTTCTTTCTTTTTATAATATTGTCCTAAAAAATGATATCCCAATATAATGAGTGGGACAAGTAAAACAAATCCTACCAATAATTTCCAAAAATAATTTGAAATAAAATCAATCACTAAAAATGTGATAGAAATAATAAAACTATTGACAAGGGCAATACTGTTTGCGAATTTCTTTTTATTGAGTTTGGATATTTTTAATTGATATCTTTTTATAATAAAAGAGGCTTGTCCAGTTTTTTCAAAATTTTTCATTTTTTCTTTATTTTTAATCACGGTAATATAATACAATATATAGATTGTAAAAAATACAATCAGGGTTGCTATAATATGCTCCATACATACCTCCTAAATTTATTTAAAGAAGTCTACATCTATCAATGGAACAATATCTCTTGCGGGTTCTTCATATGGATGTACTTCTCTTAATTTGGTTATTACCTTTTTAACATTTTCAATATCACATACTACTCACTTCTTCAACATTCTCTAATGGAATCATTACGAAACTTTTTACTCTTTTTATCTCTATGTTCATTTTCTTTTTCTCCTTACATATTTACTATTTTTATGCCATTTATTTTTTATACCCCTAATGTCATTTAATTATTACTAATTATCCTCTAAAAAGTAATTAACCATTTTTTCATAATTATCTTGACTATTTAAACAAGTATCTATTAAATAACCTTTCTCATTATTAGTTTGATATTCTTTAATACCTCTTATATAAAAATCTTTATTTCTATCTTCAATAAAGAAAGGCATTATATCATTATATAGGCATTCTCTAAACATTATCATTCTTCCAACACGACCATTTCCATCTTGAAAAGGATGAATTTTCTCAAATCTAACATGAAATTCTATGATATCCTCAATTCTCTTTTTATCTATTTTAGCATACCATTCTAATAAATTTTTCATATCACTTGCTACATTACTTGGAAGAGATGTAGTGATAGAACCAACAAAGTTTTTCTTCTTTTTATATTCTTCTACATTAAACCATTCTTTTTCATTATCAGTTAAAGTTCCATCTTTTAAAATAAAGTGGAAATGTTTTATCATATCTTCAGACAATTTATCATCAATAGTGTCTAACATATATTTAAATAAAGTAAAATGATTCTTTGTTTCAGTCGCATCTTTTAGAACAATAACTTTATCTTTACTCGTTAAAATTGTGCCTGTATCATAGATACTTGCAGTTTCATCAGGTGTTATTGTAGAACCCTCAATATGATTAGTATTATAGGCAAAATCGAGCTGCGTTTTATGATAAAGATTACCAGATAGACCAATATTTTTTTGTTCAATTAATGCTTTTTTTATTTTACTTATCTCCATTTTTCTTACCTCCTAAAACAACAAAAAGTACTATGATGTAAGGACGAAAATTCCGTGGTACCACCTTACTTCATAATACTTTTATTATGCACTTTCTCTGATAACGGTGAGTTTCGCTATTTTTAAATAGAACAAAATAAGCAAGTTCAGATTATACATACCCAGATTTTCACCAATCCATCTGTTCTCTCATTCTATGTTTTTTCTTACTACTCTTATTTTTTGGTTTTTGATAATATTTGTTTCCTTGTTATTGATTATAATATAAGTTTTTCTTGTTTTCAAGTCTTTTTTTATACTTGTTCGATATATTCTAATAATTTTAAAAATAATTTCATAAATTTTCGCTCTAATACTCCCTTATTACCAAGTTTTCTGATTTCAATTCTTTTTTTCTTGATTGGCAGTTCATTACTGAATAAAATAGCATCTACTTTTTCTTTTAATTCGGTTTCAATTTGAAGATCACTGATAATGCTTTCGATATCTTCGTTAATAAGTCTAACTGCATCTATTTCAATGTCTTTTCCTTTACAGTTAATGGTTAATTGCCCAATTGTTTTAACGTTTTTCACTTCTACTACAAAGTCTGGTCCATCTACGTAAGATTCGTATCCGAGTTTTGTTTCGTTAAAATAAACGATTACTTCTTTTGATTGTTTGGTATTACGGAAACGAAATTTATAATTTCTGGTTGCTGGTACAATTCCACTTTTTCCCTCTAAGGCTCTAATGATTACGGTATAGTTATTTGGCATATAGTTATAATCAATGGAAGTAAGTAGGTAAAAACCTTTTCGGTACAAATCACTTACGCCATCATCCTCATATAGGTTATAGACATTACTTTGTCCTGGAAATATCTGTATTTCCATATTTTTAGGTGGAGTGGTATCGTTGATATTGTCATTGTCGCCAAGCGGAATAATAGATCCTGCTCTTACAAATACGGGATAGTCTTGATCTCTAAAAAAGGCTGTATAGTTTCTTCCTCCTGGAAATTTTTTACCAGTCACATAATCGTACCACATTCCATCCGGCAAAAAGAATTTATGGATGACACGGTTCATAACATAGTCTTTTTTCTTGGTAATTGGAGATACGAAGAAAGCACTTCCAAAATAATAATTGTCTTTATATAATGGGTCATCATAAAGTTCTGGGTACTGATAGTAAATAGGCTCAATTAAAGGAATGCCAAATTGATGATATTTATAGGCTTCTGTATAAAGATATGGAATTAATCGATGTCTTAGTTGTAAGTAGTCTTTGGTAATTCCATAGGTTTTTATACTCCATCTCCATGGTTCTCTTTTATAATATTTCCCAGCTTCCGCTCCAAATTTCATAATCGGAGAAAATACTCCTAATTGTACGTACCTTGTATAAAGTTCATTGTCCTCAATTCCTTTAAAGTATCCACCAATATCATGACTCCAGAAGCTAACTCCGGCATTGGCTGCTGATAAATTATGAAGTGGAATTTTCTTTAAAGTTTCCCAGTCTACAATGGTTTTTCCTGAATATAAAACAGGGTAACGATGTGGGGCTACTAAGGAATTTCTAGCGAGTACCATTGGCCTTTTTTTATAATTTCTAGTCATATCATAAAATTGATAATGTTTGAGTAATTGTAATTGTTCAAGTCCGTTTTTATCAAAGTAATCAATCCAAAAGAAATCAGCTCCTGCAGCGTCTAATGGATGAATGAATAATTTTAAGTAAACATCCACAACTTTTGGATCAAATACATTAAAAGGAATGGCTCCATTAGAACCTGTTTCTAAATATGTTTTGGCTTTTTCATAGTAGTCATCGATTGGATAAAAACCTTCCATAGGATTAATATTTAATCCTAAGCGAACCCCTTTAGCATGTAAATAATCGGCCATTCCAGAGGGAGAATGAAATAATTCTGTATTCCAAGTGAAACCTGTTTTCAAGTGTTTATCTTTGAGATAAGTTCTTTTATGCCAGTCTTTGTCTAGTAAAAGTACGGATAAAGGAATTTGTTTGCTACTGAAGTTATCAATCAATTGCTTTAGTTCTTCATCATTATAAGTAATGTTTCTACTCCACCAGTTTCCTAAGGCATATCTAGGAATTAAAGCTGGTTTTCCTGTGAGTGCGAAATAGTCTTTTAAGCATAGATTAAAGTCTCTATTGTAACAGAATAAGTAAATGTCTATGCCTGGATTGGTTCTTTCGGATAGTGTTCCATTTTCGTTTAAAATGTCCGTATTAGAGTCATCAATACTTACAAAGCCATCAATAGAGTATAGTGCTTTTTGAAAGTGGATTCCTTTGACATCGGCGAGTTCTGTTCCTGGAGTTCCAAAATTTCGTACTTCTGGATGTCCATAATACCAAATTCGGTCTGTGTTTTTTAATTCTACTTTAAGATTAGAAGTTGGGCTTACTTTTCCACCTGAAAATGGTTTTTCTTTGGTATAGTTTAATTTAAAATAACTGGTTTCGATTTCTAAATAAGTCTGGTCTTCTTTGACATGAAAATTACATTCTGGTAAAGAACGATACCAAATGAGATTGGTTGGTCTATCTTCAAAAATTCCCTCTTCATGATATTCTAATCGGATAAGACGTTCTGTTAATACAGTAATACGGTATTTTTTTCCCTTTAATGTTTGTCTTGAATTCATCAGTGCTAATGCATGGTTTACTTGAAATTGTTCTCCTAAATTATACACCCTATCACTCCTTTTTATAATTCTTCTATTTTCATAAAATTGGTATGTTTCACTTCTTTAAATGGATATCCACCTGTTACAATGATTTTATCTCCTTCTGTTGCATCCATTAAGTTTTTGGTTATTTCTTTTGATTTTTTTATAATTTTATCAAATGAACTTAAGTCGTCAATTAGGACTGGTGTAATTCCAAAATGAAGATTTAGACTTTTTACAGTATTAATATCAGGGCTTACTGCAATAATGGGACAACTTGGTCTAAAACGACTCATTTTTCTAGCTGTGAAACCACTAATGGTAGGTGCTATAATGGCTTTGCATTTTAGCCGGTTCGCACATTCGGTTACACTGTAAGCAATCATTCCTGTGATGTCTTGTTTTTCAGTTCTCATTGCTTTGTCTAGTAGTTCTAAGTAATTGATGTCTTCCTCAGCTGATTCTATGATTTTTTCCATAATGGATAGTGTTTCTACTGGATATTTTCCAATGGTTGTTTCTCCTGATAACATTACGGCATCTGTTCCATCTAGTACTGCATTAGCAATATCAGATACTTCGGCTCTCGTTGGTCTTACGTTATTTTCCATTGTAGCTAAAAGTTCGGTTGCTACGATGCTTACTTTTCCCATAATATGGCATTTACTGATGATGCTTTTTTGAATACTAGGGACACGTTCTAAGGGAAGTTCCACTCCAAGGTCACCTCTTGCTACCATGATTCCATCGCTTACTTTTATGATTTCATCGATTTCTTCTACTGCACTTTCATTTTCGATTTTGGCAATGATACCAATGTGATCGTTATCTAAATCAATTAAAATGTCGTTAATAGCTAATACATCTTCTGAACTTGATACAAAGGAAAGGGCTAAATAGTCAACTTTCATTTGATTGGCGAATAAAATATCAGCATGATCTTTTTCGCTTAAAAAAGGCATAGATAATTTAACTCCTGGTACATTAAGTCCTTTGTTATCTTCGATGAGTCCTTCTTTTAATACTTCACAGAGTAAATAATTGGTTCCTTTATCAATGACTTGGAGTTCTATCATTCCATCGTCTAATTTTAAGATTGTATTGTAACGAACATCATTCAAAAGTCCTTTATGATTGACACTGAATTTGGTACTGTCTCCTATTAATTCATCCATATAGATACGGATTCGATCTCCCTTTGCTAGAAAGGCTTTTCCACCAACAAATTTTCCAACTCTAACATTTGGTCCCTCGGTATCTAGCATAATAGAAACATTCGTTTTCATTTCTTCATTCAGTTCATTTACTTTTTTTATAATGTCTTCACAAAAGTTATAATCTCCGTGACTTAAATTCAGTCTTACAACATCGGCTCCATGGTTAATTAATTCTTTGATTGTTTCTTTTGAACTACTTGCTGGTCCTATGGTTGCTATAATTTTTGTTTTATTCATATAGTATCACCTTATAATATTATATCAAGATTTCCAAATATTCCAAAGAGCTTTTATAAAATTATTTCAAAAAAGATTTTAATTTGGATTATAAATAACAAAAAAGAAGTAATTACTTCTTATTCACTAGGCTGGTAATAGGTGTCTTCTAATACAGTATATGTATACTGATTGTTATCATTTTTGATTTCAATTTCTAATTCATCTGAAAATAATTCTTTGGTGATTGGATTTCTTACTTCTGTGTCTATAAATCCACCCATTTTTAAATCTTCTAATGTAATCGTAATCGCTGTTCCCTCTTCTGGAAGTATATCAAGATTTTTTAATGCATAATCTTTGGCAGCCCTTTCTATTTCTTTAATTTGAATATCGTATAATTTTTTCTTATTGTTTTTGATTGTTTTAGAAACTACTGGGGTTACTAAAAGAGCAATAAGTGCTAAAACAACGATTGTTCCTAATACTTCTGGTAATGTAAATCCTTTTTTCTTTTCCATAATTATATACCTCTTTCCTTTATTTGATTTCTATTTTTACTACATTGATAACCTGTATGGTTCTGCTTCTGTTCCTTTTCCTGATTTTATTTTTACCTCTGATTTTAGGAAAAGTGAGGGACGGACACCAATAGTGAGAAACGGATTAGAAAAACTAACATAACCCGTTGTATGTACATACCACACAGTGTCGGTGTTACCACTATACGATGTAATTGTCCATTGATATGTACTATCATTAAGTAAATAATTATTGTCTATGCATGCATTACTATTAGAGTTTAAAAATGTTGTCCTTCCACAACTTGCATCATTTGAGCCATATCCAAAATCTGTTATACTCATTAATCCTATATATCCTGATGCAGAACTGCTTCTTTCCGCATCTTCAAATGTTCCTAATGTATAAGTACTATTTATTCCTTCTGTATACCATGTTCCATTTGCTATATAACTTCTACTTGTCTCATCTATATACTTTATATTCTCATAAAAACTTGTCCCATTTAATTCTGTTTTCAAATCCGCTGGTCTATCCCAATTATTTGATCCAGATGGCCCGCCTGTAATATTCCATCTTAAAGCTGTACTATAAAAACTATTTTTAATTATCTTCATTTTTCCGTCTATGATTCCAATTATCCGATATAAATGTTCTTCATCACAGGTTTTATTCTCTGTTCCAAAACATA
>CAYYCR010000045.1:0-11465 GCA_964470385.1 uncultured Muribaculaceae bacterium
ATACTTTATTTCTACTACTAATTACTAATTCTTTAATATTATCAAATATATTATTAATTTCATTATCATTTTTAATTAGTTCATCATCCATTAATTTCCTCCAATCTTCATTTTAATTCATAAGACTTCTTATGTATAAATTATACTATAACACATTAAGAATTGATATACTCCCAGTAAAATTTAGTAATAATTCATATATCATATTTTAGAAAGAGAATGAAGTTCGTAACTTGTATGTGATTCGCTGGTGTTGGATATTTCAAAAAATTATGCTTATATGAGGTTAAGTTATAATAATTGTTATTATCACTTAAATATTTTTCTGCTTTTTCCCCAGATATTAATTCAAATTTAATATTCTTTTTCTTTAGATATGGTACCATTTCTGATATTTTCATCATTGGCTTTAACGAGATTTGACTAAAATTATTATTCAATCTACTTCACCTTCTTTTGTTAATATATTTATTGTATCATAACAATTTTAACATTTTTGCACAAATAAACTTTTTAAATTTTCGCATTTATTTTTTAATATCGGTTTGCTAGACTTTGTAGCTCGCTCATTATGTTATTTCAGTTTTCATTTGAGTTATCTAATGTTATTGTAATCTTATATTCAAGCTATAACAAAATGTCACGATTGAATAGAAACCTCCTTTGGCAATTTTACAGTTACAGTTGTTCCCTTTTTACTAGATTCAAAATTAATTTTTCCATTATGAGCTTTTACAATCTCATTTGATAAATAAATTCCTAACCCTGTTCCCGTTTGCTTGGTAGAAAAAAATGGATTGGTTATTTTCTTTAAATTTTCCTCATTGATTCCTACTCCATTATCAATGACTTTTACTTCAACTTCATTTTTTAAATCATTTACTTCGATTCTTAATTTGTGTTTTTTATCATTCGTCATTGCCTCTATACTATTCTTTAATAAATTAATAAATACTTGTTTTAAACGATTATAGTCTCCATTCATATAAATTTCATCATCGATAATATTAGAGGTTACTTCGACCATTTTTTCTTTGAATAATGGTCCTAAACTTGTTAAAATTTCTTCTAATAACATATTCATATCTAAGATATCTTTCTCTATTTTTATTTTATTAATAGACAAAAAATCTTGTAACAAAATAAGAGTTCTAGCTATTTCTTCCTTTAAAATGGGAATATATTTTTGACTATGTTCCGGATTGTTAATATCAAACATATCTAAATATCCTTTACAAACTGCAATTGGATTTTTAATTTCATGCGTAATTTGAAACAAAGACATACGAATCTGTTTTTCTTTTTCTAATTCTTTTATTGTCATATGAAGTTTTAGAATATCTTGTCCTTTTTGAAATAGTAAAACACTGATATAAGTTACAGCCACAAGTAAATATACCATAGAAAAAATTTCAATAATTAATTCTTTCCACACCATACTTTCATAATAACTTTGGAATAAAAAGTATCCAAAAAAAATAGCTTTTATGACTAAAAATAGTGGAATAAAGAATTGTTCTTTCATTTTCTTTTTTTCTTTTAATATATAAATAATAAAATATATTATATACTCGGTACTTAATAGTATCCAAGAGTAGGAATAACTATAATGATAATATATTACTAAAAATGTGCTTATTAAGATAATTCCTAGAGGTCGTTTTTTCATATATGCAATGATAAGTGGAACATTAATAATTAAATTTGGCAACCCCTCTAAGCCTATTTTGTTTCCATATCGAATAACCAAATAAATAGAAGAAAACAAAGCAAGTTCTAAAAAAAGATTGTTTTCTTTTTTATCAATATTATTGCTATAAGCAACATAAATCATATAGATTAATATTGGAAAAAATGTAAAAACGGCATTTACTACTGTGAATTCAAACAAATTCATTTTCATCACCTCTTTCTAAAATTATATAGGAATATTGTGTCATTTTTTGTCGAAATATGAAAAAAAGTGACATTTTTTATCACTTTAACTCATCAATATACTTTTGTAATTGTTTGGCTTCTGGTCCTAAAATGATTTTCAGTTGATTATCAATTTCAACAATTCCTTGGGCACCCAATTTTTGGATTGCCTCTTTGTTTACTTTTGAAATATCATGTAATTCGACAACAAATCTTGATTTGTTTGCTTCATATTTAATGACATTCTTTTTTCCACCCAAACATTCTACCAATTTATTTATTTCAATTTTAAAATCTTTCTTTTTTGATTTTGTAATAGCGATTGCAATTACTAATAAAACGGCAACAATAATTATATATTGAATGTATTCCATGATATCACCCTATTACTATTATACTATAAATTTTTTTATTTTGAATATTTTTTTTCTAAAACTGAAAAAGATTGTCATATTATAGGAAGTTGATTGAATGATATTTTAATTTGGTGTAATATGAAATTGGTGATTTATAGTGAAACATATTTCTAAATATAAAACGGAAAAGTGGATTCCAATTACAATTTTTGTTTTCGCACTCATCAGTATGATAACCATTTGGAGTGCTACTAAAATATTGCCTAGTTATTTATCAGATTTGCCAACCAAACAAATATTATGGTATTTAGCTGGTTTTATTCTTGCCTATTTTATGGTATTTATAGGAAAAGATTTTGTTTACAAATATGCTTGGATATTGTATGGAATTGGTATTTTGTCATTAATCCTTTTATTTCCTTTTGGAAAAAGTCTTAATAATGCGAAATGTTGGTTTAGTATTCCAGGAATTGGAACGATACAACCAAGTGAATTTATGAAAATCATTTTAATTATTACACTTGGTAGAATGATTGATGATTTTCAATTAAAATATAAAAATCCTACTGTCACAAATGAATTTTTATTTCTATATAAAGTTGGACTAATTGTTTTTATCCCTAGCATTCTAACATTCTTAGAGCCTGATACAGGCGTGGTGCTTATTTATTTACTCATTACCATTACGATGCTATTTGCTTCTGGAATCCGTTATCGTTGGTTTCTCATGTTGTTTTTCCTTTTATTTCTTTTAATCGGTAGTGTTGTTTTTATCTATTTTATCAACACCGATTTGTTTGTTAAAATTTTTGGGACTTCTTTTTTCTTAAGAATTGATCGCTTATTAGATTGGTCAAATAAGTCTGGATTCCAATTAGAATATGGAATGAGTGCGATTGGTTCTGGGGGATTATTTGGGCATGGTTGGAATAACACCCCTATCTATTTTCCAGAGCCACAAACCGATTTTATTTTTGCTGTCTTTTCTAGTAATTTTGGTTTTTTGGGTTCTGTTCTTTTAATTGGCCTTATAACATTCTTTGATATCAAACTTATTTTTCTAGCACTTCATAGTAAAACTAAAATTGATAAATATGTTATCTCAGGCATTTTAGGTATGCTTATTTATCAACAAATTCAAAATATTGGAATGACTTTCGGATTAATGCCGATTACAGGAATTACTCTTCCTTTTATCAGTTATGGTGGATCTAGTTTACTTAGTTATATGATTATGGCAGGTATTATTTTAAGTATTTCTAATTCTAATCTTCGATATACAAATTAAAAAAGAATCTGGTCTTCAAATTCTTTTTTCGTATGTATCACTATCTTTTCTGGTCCGTTCTTCTGATATCTCATCACTCACTAATTGTGTACTATTCGTTGCTACATCTTGATTCGTTCTTTAAACATCACTTTTACAAAGTTTTCAAAGAAACTAAAATCCAGCCTTTATCTTCTAAATTATAGGTACTTCCACAATAGCTACATAATCCATTTGCATTCACATCAATGGAAGCTCCACATCCAGGACATTTAAAAACATTTTCCCCATTTGTTATCTGTTTTTTCTTTTTAAACACCAAATAGTTTTCTTTTTCAATCCTATAGTTGTTATTACCACTTACAAAATTACCATTCTCATCTATTAAATAATCCATATATCTAGAAGTAATATTTACTTCAATATAAAGTTCGTTATTTGTGATTTTAGTATTTAAAATGGTAGTTTGCTTTACATTGATTTCATCATACATTTGAATTAGTTTTTTAGAATTTAACAAATTCACTCTTTCTTCTAAGGAATGATAGATTTCCTGGCTCACAAAATGTTTGATTTTTAGAGTTTCTTTCGTCATAATAGCCAAATGAATTTGGATAAAAACATTATCTACAAATGTTTTAAATTTGCTTTCGGTAAAGTTTTCATCATAATTTGCAATTTCATTCATGATTTACTTTAGCTCCACAATTACTACAAAAATTACCAGTCACTATTTCTCCACAATTGCTACAGTATTTTTTTGGATTCGCTTTTTCTTCACTAGAAGTATTCATTTCTTGATGAAAAGACTTTTTTTCAAAAATCGTTCCAGGTTCTGGCATTTTTGTTTCTATATCTTGAACAGTGTCATCTTTTAAATCATTTCCAGTTCCCATAATATTGTTAGCCATATTAGAAGCCATATTCAGTCCTGCAAATCCCATCATAGCTCCATTTGCATTAGAAGCGGCATTTTTCATAGATTCACTGACTGCTTCTGCCATTAATCCTGATTGTAAATTTTTGTTACTAAATATTTTGGCATCATCAATCCGATTTACTCTTTTCATAGATTCTTCTGTCAAATTGATATCAGCAATTGCAACGTCTGTAATAATAAGTCCGTATTGTTCCCTCCAAGAATCATCTAAGCAACGGTTCATTTCACTCGAAATATCCCCACCATACATTCCCATATCTCCAAATGAAACTTTATGCTTTCTCATAACAATGGAAATGGCCTGAGTAATCTGTTCAATAAATTTTGCTTTTAGTTGACTACCGATTACTTCATCATAAGTAATCGTATCTTTTGCATTACTTCCAATTACAGTTGCAATTAATTTTGCTGGATCAACTACTTGAAAAGCATATTCTCCAAAAAATGTAACTTCTACCATTCCATATTTTTCATCAGTAATTTTTTTTGGTTGTGGACTACCAAATTTATTTCCCGTAATTACTTTCGTATTAATATAATAAACTCTTTGGTCGTGTGCTGGTTGTCCTCCATAAGTAATACGTTTTCCAATTGTTTTTATTGTATTTTTTATTCCTTTAAATACACCACCCTCAAAGATAGTTGGTTCACTACTAGAATCATACCGATAAGTTCCACTTTCGGCTGTAAATTCTACAATTTCTCCATTATCTACAAGTAGCATACACATACCAACGGGTACAACTACCAGACTTCCATTTGTAATAATTCCCTCACTTGGTTTTCTATTTCCTTTACCGTGTTCTACCATTCCTCTTTGAATTAATACATGATTATCTATTTCTGGACAGACAATAAACTCTTTAAATTGGTCACCAAGTCCAGATGATACAGAATTTGTAAATGCTTTAATTAAGCCCATAAAATCACTCTCCTATCTGTTATTATTGTATCAAAATCTGGGCAAAAAAGCTATGAGATTTCAAAGTTTATGACAATTTGTTAACTATTATTTTTTTAGTTAAATATAATTAAAATAGAATATTTGAATTGCATAATAAGCCCCTAATAGGAAAAAAACAAACTAAGCTGCTAGTTTGTCCTTTAACTTCACCAAAACTTTTTGTTCTTTTCGTGAAACTTGAACCTGACTCATTCCTAAAATATGAGCGATTTCTGTTTGTGTCTGATCTTCCATATAACGTTTTTCAATTAATGTTTGCTCCATTGGAGTTAACTTTGAAATTTCATCACGAAGTGCAATCAAAGTATTTAAATCAACACGTTCCATTTGACCAATCGTATCATGCAAAGTGACTACTTTACCATCTTCACAAATTGGTTCATCAATACTTTTAATTGCTTCTTTTGAAGCCATCGCTTCACTAATCACATATTCTGGAACTTCTAAAAATTGTGCTAATTCAGCATATTTCGGTTCTCGCATCAAACGTTGAGATAATAATATATTGGCCTTTTCTATTTTTAATTGCAATTGTGTAAGCTCTCTACTAATTTTAATTCCCTTATTTTGTCTTAAAAATCGTTTCATTTCCCCAGCAATATAAGGATAAGCATAAGTAGAAAATTTAACACCATAAGAAGAGTTATAATTTTGATAGGCATTCATAATACCAATACAACCGACTTGAAATAAATCTTCCATCAATGTTGGATAACCAAATTGGTGAGCAACTGAATATATTAAATTCTGATTCTCCATAATAATAGTATTTATATCAGTACTCATTATTCGCTCCTTTTATGCTTCAAAAATATGAAAAGCACTTAGTTCATCATTTGTTTCATTCATATACTTTAATAGTCGACTATTAATGATTTTCTGTTTGATGACTGCCTTTTCGACACCACATAACATACTTTTTCCTTTGTTATTTTTACAAAGTTCATAATTGTAGAATAGTGTACTAATTCCTTTCATATCAATAGAAATTAAATTTTCCACGTTAAATACGATATTCCTGATTCCTGCTTCTTTCACAAGTTCAGTAACTTCCTTATTTAGTTTTCCAACAGTATCTTTGGTAAGTTCTCCTCCAAGTCTTATAAAAAGGATTCCCTTTCTACATTCCATATTGATTTCTAGCATATTATCACCTCACTTTTTTACTTTATCATGATTACCATTCTTTTCCTATTCATTCGACAAAATTAGAACTTTTTTTCGCTCGTCAGAATTCGACCTATCAGTACTCCTAACAAAAAGAGTAATAAGGAAAGCATAATACATTTCAAATGAGAACTTTTTTTATTCGATATAATCGGGCAAGGTTTCACTTCTTCTTTGCTTTTCTCATTTTTCAAAGAAGCAATGGTTAAATTAGCCGCTTGCAACTCTTTTTCTAACGATTCGCTATTATCTTTTTCTTGACCACTATCTGTTAAAGCAACCAGCACAGGTGGAAAATTTTCTTTTACTACTTTTTCTGTCTTTGGTTCTATGACCTCTTTTTTCTCTCTTGTACGAATCTGGAAAACAGTTTTTTCGGTTTTCAAATCTGGATATGGAAATTCTTCGAATGGAAAAGCACTATAGGAATCATTATATTCCCTAACTTCTTTTTCGTAATAAGTAAACTGCTCACGATAGCGATATTGTTCTTCGGTCCAAACCATCTTATAAGTATCACTTTCTATTTTATCGAATGACTTTTCCTCTTCACTCCATGCAACTAATTTCTTCGCCATATTATCAGAACGGTAAGTTACATCATATGTTCCTGAAAACCAAAACCTGCAATAAGTCTCAAAAGTTTGTACTGTATCAAAGTCATAAAGCCATTCTATTTTAAAATGTTTTTCATCATTAGTTGTCTCTACCATTGTAAAACTAATTTCTAGCTGATCTGCATAACAAGGCTTTTCAAGTTCAAAAATAATCGTAGAATTTTCCTTTTGCATTTCAAACGAAATTTCTTCTTTCCCATTATAAATATGAATATTTGTAATCTCTAAATCTTTTGTCTCTATTTCTGATAATCGTATAAACTGAATTTTTCTCATTGTCCTATAATGATAAATTTTTCTAGTTTCTAGTTCTAGAGACTCTACCTCTACTGGTTTTTCATTACTCCAATTTGACCACTCTCCATACTTAAAAAATTCTGTTTCTACTGGATAATCTTTATGATCATCCCCTACCTTAAAATACTTTCCTTCCTTTTTTAAACGATACCACTGATATTGTTTTTCTTTTCTAACTTCCAATAAATCATTTTCTAAATTAGGTAATACTTCTACTTCTCTCCAATCAGAATAGGGAGTATAACTAATTTCTGCCCTCACATGAATCATTGGAAATAATAATAAAACAATCAAAACTAATTTTTTCATTCTTTCACCTCAATAATATTATTCGATAAAAGTAAGCCCTTGACCTACCTTTTTTCCAAAAAAAAAGCAAAAATTTGAAATTTTTCACTTTTTATTTAATTTTTGATATCGTATTATGGTTCGCTTTTACAGTTATAGATATATGATTAAGTTCATCATATTGATGCCATCTATATTCTTTTAATTCATCAATCACCATATGATAAACTGTTTTACCTGTTCCCCGACTAATATTATGATAATATTTTTTGAAATACATAGAAAGGGTATTATTTTCAATTGTTGTATAATTTTGAACCTCTATAAAATCTGGGTAATATGCTACAACAATTTCTATCTCATTATCTTCTAATGAAGAATCTTCCTCTATTTGATAACCCCAATATGGAACTTTAAAATAATCCGTTGTTAATGTTTCATGATATATGGCTTCTTTTTGTTCAAATATATGACTTGGTATTCCTCTAGAAAATTCTACTTTAGAAATTGTATTTAATAAGAAAAAGATTCCAGTCACAAATAAAATCGCACTCATAATCAAAGAATAACAGTAAACTTTCTTTTTTCCATATAACAAACTATAGAAGAATCTTGTTAAAAAAGTAAAGAAAATAGAAACCGATAATAAAATAAACAACACTCCTACTACAGGTACTCCTTGTATTAATAAAAAGATAAGAACTAGTACTGCTACATAACACCCAAAATCAACAAAGTAAAGAGGAAAGACAAGACACAAAAATAATATGCCTTTTAATAATTCTAGAATGCCTTTTCCAATTGAATTATTAGAAGTAGTGACTTTTTCCTCGGTTACTTCCTCTTTTTTATACTCCCTTTTTTCTTTTTTTTTTGAACTTTTCTTTGCTTCTTTTACCGAAAAATAAGGTTTAAATACAATAATCGCTATCAATATACAAGTCAAAAAATAAATAATACCAACTAAACATCTCCAAATAACAGATAATATTGTATCGATAGGTGGAAATGATAAATCCAAAATACTCATTCCTAAATGCTCAATAAAGTAAAAAGGAATCCGTAAAATTGATAAACCAACTAGCATAATAATTGCTTTTATAATAATTTCAAAAACAAGTTCTAATGTCCAATCTTGACCATTATTTTTTAAATCATCCATAAAATCAGTGGTCCATTCAGACATTTTTTTAGCCCCTTTTTTGATTAAATTTTCACTTTGATCAACAATATCTTTTACTTTGTCTTTCGATGTTTCTTCTTTCTTTTTTGAATAATCAGGGTTAATTTTATATGCTTTTAAAATTTCCCTAGAAAGTTCTTCAATGCTTCCAAAGTCGGCAACGGCTTCTTCTTCACTACTACCATGTCTTACTTTTTCCTCAATGGTATCTTTATATTCATTTAAGATATCATTTCTTTCTTCTTCACTTAATATTTGTAATTTTTCTTCTAATAATTTCAAAAACTTCTTTTTATTCATTTCCTCTACTCTCCTCTATAAATGTGTTTACAGCACTAGAAAATTCACTCCAACTTGTTACCAATTGCTCCAACCTGTTAATTCCAAGCACCGTCATTTTATAATATTTTCTTGGTGGTCCCTCTGTTGATTCCACCAAATAGGTTTCAAAATATCCCTCGTTTGTGAGACGTTTTAATAATGGATATATAGTTCCATCATTCACATCGACAACTTTACAAACCTCTAGAATTAATTCATATCCATACATATCTTTTTTACTTAACGACAATAAGACAATTAATTCTAGCACTCCTTTTTTAAATTGTGTATTCATATCTCACCTCACTAACATTGTATGCCAACTATCTTGTATTGTCAAGTACTAATAAATTAAAAATAGTAAATATCAAAAAAAGTACAGCTTATTTTTGTACCTTTGTCTCAATTATAACGATACGTCAAAATTCAAATAGAATTTCATTTTCAAACAATTATTTTATTTTCATTCTTTTTTGGAAGCCCTTTACTTTCTTTTCTTGAACTTGTTTCCATAAATTTTCTATTTCTTCTATTGTGCATTCTTCTATTTTAGAGATAGAAATACCATTTTGTTTTAATGTAGAAAGAAATCTGTGATTTCTTTTATTGATTACATAGTCCATTATTTCACTATAAACATCTGTAATTTGAACAACAGAATTATCAAAAACATCTGTATATCGATACCAACCAATTGGAGCAGCTACTATCTTTGATTGTTTATATAAAGAATCTTCTTTCTTTAAAAAATGAGAATCGCAAGTACAAAGGTGGGCATTATTTTCTTGATCTTTCATGATATGTAGTTCATTTAAATTATATGTTTTCAAACTACTACCTCCTTTACTGCCACCTATTATATCAAATATAAAAATTCTGTCAACAGAAAAAACTGCAATTTTGCAGTTATATTATCTTGATTTACCTTTGGTATCATTTAAAGTTTCGTAAGAATATAATCTATCTAATTGCTCCCTAGTAATATTAATTACTTTACCACCCTTAGGGTTAATTTTTTTACCACCAAATACTATCCATATGGCATCAATTGGCATATCTGGCATAGAAGCTTCTCCATCGGTAAAAATTATTTTATTTTCAACTCTTCTGGAAAAAGCTCCAACAGCAACATCAAAATTAGTTCCTCCGCCACCAACAAACGTCATATTTTCAATATCTTCTTCCGTTCTTATCTCATGAAATCCATAAAATTCTGTGTCAAAACATCCCACTTTTAATCTTGAATGTTTTAATATGTTTTTGCACTCTCTTAAAAAGTTTTTTAATAATACTTTATTGATTGAGCCACTTGTATCCAATACTATTTCTGTTTCTGGCATAGGTTGTTCTTCTAAATTAGCTACAACAATACCATCTTCCAAGGTAGCATTTTTATATGACCAATCAACATCATATTTAATTGCTTCTCTTAAAATATATCGCCAATCAATAAGGGGCTTAGCAGTTCCTATATCCTCAACCGTTCTAATATCTCTATTCGTTGATGTCCCCGCCGTAGACGCTTGTTTTGCTATTGCTTGCTTTAATTCTTCCAGTTGTTTTTTATAATCCTCACGATTTTTCTTAAAAGCGTCTTTCTCGCCTATTTCTTCTAATTCTTCTTGTTTCTTTTCAAGTCCACTCTGTTCTTTTTCTTGTTTATCCCCTTGTTTATCTAATTTTAATAGACTTTCTCTTTTATCAGAAGATTTACTCTGCTCTTCCTTATGTTTTTTTACTGCCTCTTTCCATAAACTATGGGTATCATGTCCCACATCTTTTTTTGAAAAATCCTGTTCTTCTTGTTGTCCAGAATCTGAACTACCACCACTACTTTGTTGATTTTTCTGTCCATTTTGTTCTTGATTTTGAAAACTATTACTTCCAGAACTACTTTGATTTTTTGAATCAGTTTGCTGTTTATTATTACTACTTTGGCTTTCACTCGAATTTTGTTGTTCATTTTGATTACTTTCTTGCTCTTGACTTCCAGACTGACTTTGATACTCAGAATCTCCCTTTTGAGTCTGTTCTTGACTAGATTCTCCGCTACCAGAATCACTTTGACTTTGTTTTTGGTTTTGACTATTTTGTTGTTCATTCTGACTTTGTTGTTTTTCTTGCAATAATTTTTCATATAATTGCTCA
>CAYYCR010000046.1:0-1522 GCA_964470385.1 uncultured Muribaculaceae bacterium
CACAGTTCATTTATCATTAGTTTTTGGTTCCACCAACACTACTTGACATTGAACCATTTTGTTTCTTATATTTTTCTTTTTAAGAATAGTCGTGTTCAACTTTATGACTGATTAATAAAAATAATGACTATGTTTTACATAATAACTGATAGCTTATAAAATCTACAAAATTATTCCGAAAATTTCACTTTAAAATTTGGTTATCAGTCATTTCGTATAACACGGCCTTAAGAATAAAGTTCTATTAAATAAGTTGTGATAAGTTCTAAATCAACATCATCCAAATTACCGAGACTTGAATTAGATTCTGTATTTTTTTTTGGAACTTCTAATAAAATCGTTACTGTTTTTTTCGCATCTACTTGTTGCTTTATCATAGTATTTCGAATATTTTGTTTTGTGTCATTATACAATTTTAGTTTTCCATTTAAAGTTCGTGCGGTTGTGGCCTTATTTTCTACTTGTAATTTTACAGTCATTGTATTTTTATCTTGTGATAAAGAAGCCTCTTCTAATTTTACGTTCCAATTATTATAATCTACTTCACTATTTCCAGTCATACTCGTTAACTCTACTTTTGTTTCCTGTAGCTCTTGATTTTCATTTGGTTTTTGAGTTTCATCTGGTTTTTGAGTAGGTGTTTGACTTTGATTAGGATTATTGATTGGATCACAAATATAACCTAATCCCACATAGTAATCATTTGCTTCTTCTACAGTTGTAGTCCAACTTTCATCTTTTTCTTTTTCAGTTGCCTTTTCATAATCACGGTTTTCTGTTAAATGATAAAGTAAATTTTCGTCATCAAATACATATGATACTTGAACTCCTTCTGAATTTTGTCCATTTTCCTGTTGTCTTTGAAGTTCTTTCTTCAGCCTAGTATAATTTTTTTCATCATCCAATTGAACAAGACCAGTTCTTTCTGATGATAATATCTGCCTATTTTGTTTATTATATACAAATATAACCGTTGCCTGTTCTTTTCTTCCCACTGATGTATTATTTAATTCAATGGTACAAAGAAAACTATTTTTGCTTACATTCGCTGGTTTATTTTGATTATTCTCGTTATTGGTATTATTATTTTGTTGATTGCTATCCTGTTCTTTTTTTCTATTTTTAGGTTCTAAAACAAATATATACATAATAACAGCTATAATAATAAGTAAAAGTGTTACAATGATTAAAGCAATAATAACATTATTTTCCTTTTTCTTATTATTTTCTTTTATTTTCTTAGAGGAAACTCCTCCAGGTTGGTGTCTTGGACCCTGTTTAACATCTTCTGAATTTAATGCTTGTTGTTCTGTTGGAGTTACACCTATGGCAACTGTATCTTCTAAGGTTACCCCTTGAACTGGCTCATTTTTTAATACCGTTGGGGGTTGAATTACTGGCTCTGGATTTTCCACTGGTTCTAATACTGAAGCAACATCTTCGGTCGAAATAATTTCTGGCATTTCCTGAGGTTGTACTACACCTACTGGTTCTACCGTTGGTGTTACCCCTTGCACTGGAT
>CAYYCR010000046.1:1622-11405 GCA_964470385.1 uncultured Muribaculaceae bacterium
GTACTGGTTGAGGTTGTACTACACCTACTGGTTCTACTGTTGGTGTTGCTCCTTGTACTGGATTTATCTCAGGTACTGATTGAGGTTGTACTACACCTACTGGTTCCATTGTTGGTGTTGCTCTTTGCACTGGATTTATCTCTGGTACTGATTGAGGTTGTACTACACCTACTGGTTCCATTGTTGGTGTTGCTCCTTGTACTGGATTTATCTCAGGTACTGGTTGAGGTTGTACTACACCTACTGGTTCTACTGTTGGTGTTGCTCCTTGCACTGGATTTATCTCAGGTACTGGTTGAGGTTGTACTACACCTATTGGTTCTACTGTTGGTGTTGCACCTTGTGCTGGATTTACCTCTGATACTATTTGAGATGGCACTACTTCTGATTGTTCCATATTTAGTGCCTCTACGTTCTCATTATTACTAGCAGCACCTACAATTGGCGTAATCGGCGTTAAAATCTCTTTCGATCCATCTACAAATTGAATTTCCTCGGTTGGTTTTTGTGCATTTTTGGAAGTATTCTTTTTCATTAGAAAACTTGGCAATGTAATGGTTGCACTAATTTCTTCTTCTTTTTCTGGAATAGTAAAAAAATTAGGATACTGATCCATTTTATCATCAAACAAATTAGAACTTACTACACTAATTCGTTCTATATTACTAAAATCAATTGCTTCGATTTCACTATTCTCTTCACCAGATAAAACTTGTCTCAAAAAGGAAAAGACTCTTCTTCTTTCAGCTTCAGTCTCACACTTAAATAGTAAAAATTGATCTCTTAAAATAGAAAGTCTACCAACATAAATTTCCATTGGAAACTCGCGTTTTTTTCTAGGAACCTCTACATAAGCAATGTACTGATTTTGGTCATATATAATTTTAAAACCCACCACGATATTAATTAAATGATCTTCTTTTGTCGTATCTTTTGCAATTTTACTTTCCATAATATCCTCTACTTTCCTACAATATAGTGTAACATTCAATCTAAAAAAAATCAATCAATAAAAGAAAAAAACATTTTACAATGTCAACAATAAGAAAACAGTAAAGCCATAAATGTTCCTAAAACCATTCCAGCTAATACCTCTAATGGCTGATGACCCAATTGTTCCTTTAAATGAATGATTCCTTTCTTTGTATCCTTACTAAAAACCTCATCTAATATATGATTAATAGCCGTTGCCTGCCTTCCACTTTCTCTTCTAAGTCCCATTGCATCATAGGAAACAATCAAGGAAAAAACAAGAGCTACTGCAAATAAAGGAGACTCTAAACCTTGTTTACATCCAATTAACATTGTAATGGAAAAAGAAAACGAAGTATGGCTACTAGGCATTCCACCAGTTCCATTAAATAGTCTTCCCCATTTCAATTCTTTGGCATGATAAGATTCTATCCCAAATTTAATTAATTGACATACAATTAATGATGTAAATGGACAAATCAAATAAATAAACTCACTCATATTTTCACCTAATTTATACTTACCTTACTAATATTTTTTAGAAATTCCTTACTTTTTAAATAAAGACCTGTATATTCTCCATAATATTCATCCAAAAACTGATTGATTTCTCTCTTACTGGTATCTTTAATATCTAACTTTGTTATTTTTGGTATATCAACATAATAAAACATTCGAATCAATTTGATGGTATTTCCACTAACAATTCGTTCATTTTTTAAACAATTTTTACATACGTATCCGCCACGAATACTAGATAATGTTGCAATTGAAGCTGTAGAGCCACAAATACTGCAAGCGTCAATGACAGGCATAACTCCTAAAAAATACAAATATTTTAGTTCTAAGATATTTGTAATTACCATAGAATCATATCCCTCATTTATTTTGATCAGTCCAGCAATTAATAATTGATAAATTTGCTCATCTTGATTTTGCTTATATACTTGCTCAGCTAGTTCTAAAAGAAAACTAGCATAACTAATTTTTGAAATATCGCTTTTTATTTTTCGAAATGGATTAATCACATCCACACTTGTTAAATTGGATAACTTATTTTCTTTATAATAGATATGAAAAAAACCATAAGTAAGTTTATCTGTAACACTCCTTAAGTCACTTTTCATCGTTTTGGCTCCCTTAGCCATTAAACCGATGATACCATGCTCTTTCGTTAGCACATTTACAATCTTACTAGTCTCTCCATAACTTCTTACATTTAAAATAATCCCCTCTACTTTTTCTATCATTTTGACTCCAAATAACAAAAACGATAAACTTGTTCTACTTCTGGATATTTTTCATGATCTACTTTTGAAGTAAATAAATCATAAGGTCTCACCCAAACTTCACCTGTATCCTCATGTGTATATACGACCATTTTTTCTAATGTCTCTGAATGCTTTGCAATCGCAATTACTTTATGTAATGTTCCTTTAAAATGCCGATATGTACCTCCTACTACTACTTCCATATTATTTTTTTTCCTCCTCTTTCCATTTCATATAATATTCTATCTTTCCTGTATTTTTAAATAATTGCCATAATAATTCCTTTTTCATAATCTCACCTTATTTTTATAGTGAGTTACAAAAAAATAATTTATACATCATTTTAAAAAATCTTGAAATCCAAATTCCGTCAAATATTTTTCTTTGTCTCTCCATTTTTTTATTGTTTTTACAAATAATTCTAAATATACTTTTTTACCAACTAGTTTTTCAATATCGATTCTAGCTCTTTTTCCTATTTCTTTAATCATAGAACCAGACGCACCAACAATAATTCTTTTCACTGAATCTCTTTCTACAATAATAGCCACATGAATATGAATACTATTTTTTCCTTTTTCTATTTGCTCTGTTACACAAGTAACAGAATGTGGTATTTCTTCATCTGTTAACAAAAATACTTTTTCTCTTACTATTTCGGAAATTAAAAATTCCATCGATTGATTGGTAACTGTATTTTCATCAAAATATTGGACTTCATCTTTTAAATATTTTTTTACGGTTTTAATAACGTCATCGACATTATTATTTTTAAGAGCTGATATTGGGATAATCTCCGCAAATTCATATAAGTCTTTATATTCTACAATTTTTTCTAAAATTTTATCATGTGGTATTTTATCTATTTTATTTAAAATGAGTAATACCGGTTTGTCCACGGTTTTAAGTCTCTCTAAAATATATTTGTCTCCAGCACCTAAATCCGCACTTGCATCCACCAAAAATAATATCACATCAACATCATCAATACTATAATAGGCTTGCTGATTCAATACTTTGCCAAGCTTATGTGCCGGTTTATGAATTCCCGGAGTGTCTACAAAGACCATTTGTGTTTCAGAATCGGTATAAATCCCTTGTAAAATATTTCGAGTGGTCTGTGGCTTTGGAGAAGTAATCGCTATTTTGGTTCCTATGATTTCATTTAAAAGTGTCGATTTTCCTACATTTGGTCTTCCAATTAAACTTACAAATCCACTTTTCATATTTCTAAATCTCCCTCATTAAATGGTTCTGGACAAAGCTCGCTTACCAAAAATTTTCTTTCCTCACCGTGCTGATTCATACAAATAATTTTTTTATCTGGTTCCATCATTTCTGTAATTACTTGTCTACATAAAAAGCAACAAGTACTGATTTTAGGACTGTCTACCATAATATATAATTTGTCAAAATCAAATGGACGATATCCATTACTAATAGCATTTACAAAAGCACTACGTTCTGCACATATCGTTGCTCCATAAGAGGCATTTTCAACATTCACTCCAGGAAATTCGCGTCCATCTTTCGTAACTAAAATAGCTCCCACTCTAAACTTAGAATAAGGACTATATGAATTTTGTAATAATTGCTTTAATTTTTCTTTCATTTTTTCTCCTCTATTTTTCTATTTTTTTAATCTCATACCAATTAAAAATCATCATTCATTAAAAACTCAAAAATATTTAAATGCTTAATTCCATCTTTTGAATAATCTTCCTTATTTTTTGAAATCACATATTTCGAATACTGGTCGTGAATATTTTCAAATGCACTAAATTCTCTATTTCGAGTTTCCTCATTAGATAAGTCAAAACAGGCCTGTATATATTTTGTTTCTCTATTCTTAGATGCTATAAAATCAATTTCACCTTTTGTTGTTTTTCCAACATATACTTGATATCCCTTATTAATTAACTCATTATATATTAGATTTTCAAAACATTGTGAGTAATTTACTTCTTTACGATTGGTCTTGTTTTTTTTTACTCCTAAATCGGTAGCATAAAATTTATTTAATGACTTTAAAACATTTTTTCCATTGATATCATATCTATATACCCTATTAATAATAAACGTAGAACAAAGAGCTTCTAGATATTTATATAAAGTATCGGTTGCTATTTTCGTATTATTTTTTTCTAAAAATGCAAGAACATTAGTCGCTGAAAATTCTCTTGTTTCCGTTTCTAATATATATTGAAGTATTTTATTAAACGAAGTAATATCTGTGATTCCTAATCGCTCTACCACATCTTTTAAAAGAATAGAATCATAAACATCTAATATGTAATTTTGTCGTGATTCTAAATGATCAAACATAAATCGTTGTGGTAAACTTCCCCACTCAAAGATATCAAGTAATCGTTCTTCGTATTTTTCTGCTTTCGTATTTGTTAATTCTACAATTTCTTTAAAAGATAACGGGTTTACCCTAAAACTCACATATCTTCCTGATAAATCGGTAGACAATTCAAGGAAAGTCATTTTACTATTAGAACCGGTAATAAAAATACTAAATTGTTCTGTTATTCGAAGTGAATTAATGGCTTTTTCAAAATCCAATACTTTTTGGACTTCATCTAAAAATACATAATATGGCTTTTTATCCTTAACCAAACTTTTAATATAACCATCTAGTTCCTTAGCAGTTGTAATATCCGAATAATCTAATGACTCAAAATTAATATAAATAATATGATCATCTTCTACTTTGGATGATCTTATTTCTTCCATGATTTGTTTTAATATTACTGATTTTCCACTTCTCCTTAAACCACATATTACTTTAATCAAGGAAGGAATATGATAAAAGTCCCTTATTTTCTTTAAATAATTTTCTCTTTTTAACATATGAGTCCACCTCTTTTTATATTATACCACTTTTTTAGAATAACAAAAGTTTTTTGGTTGAACTGGAAAAACTTTTATTACCGTTATCTAAATAAAACTAGTAAACCAACTTTATAATCGTTTCCTATAAATGATATCTTTTGGTAACAACCCACTTCAAAAAATCGATTCGTTTGACATTCGCCTTGATTTGTAATTTTTCTTCTATAGACCAATTTAAAAATCATGATTGGTATCATTTTTTATTCCGCTTACAATAAGTTCCTTTCCTATTTTACAATCTCATGTTTACATAAAACCGAATTATAACCTCTCTATAATCTTAGGTAAAAAAATCATAAGACCTGCTAAAAAAGCAAAAAAAGCAAACACCATAACGGCTGCAGCAGCAGTATCTTTGGCAACTTTCGCTAACTTATTTTTCTCTGGACTAACCAAATCGACAACGGCTTCCATTGCAGTATTAATTAACTCCATAGATAAAACTAGTCCAACAAATAAAAAACAAATAAGCCATTCCAAAGTACTAATTTTCAAAACGAAACCAGCAATAATTACCAAAAGGGTCATTGCTACGTGAACAATCATATTCTGTTCATTTTTAAGCGTGTATAAAAACCCCTCCATTGCATATTTAAAACTATAAATCAATCTTTTGGGGCCCTTTTTTTTACCTCTTGATTCCAAAGCCATCTAAAATCAACTCCTGACGTTCAAACATAATTTTTTCTTCTTCCTTTTTCATATGGTCATAACCAAGTAAGTGTAAAAAACCATGAAGAGCTAAAAAACAAATTTCACGTTTGAATGAATGTCCATAAGAAATAGCTTGCTTTCTTGCCTTTTCTAATGATATATAAATGTCTCCTAATACCCTAGGTTCATTTTCAAACTGAACGCATTTAGTATCATCTTCTAACGCAAAAGAAATCACATCTGTTTCTCTATCAATTCCACGGTAATCTTTATTAATTTGCCTAATTTTTTCGTTATCAATGATAATAACATTAAATAAAGCATCCTCTACTTTTTCTATTTTAGCGGCATATTCTAGCAAATCATGCAACATTTCTAACTCTTCTATTTTTTCATCTGTTTCATTAAATATTCCAATTTGATTCATCTTAAGAAATTCCTACTTTCCAACCTCGCAAATATAAAAGTGCGATTCCAATTAATAATATCATTAGTATATTATAAAATGTCTGTTTTTTCAATATAAGAGGCAATCGTTCTTTTACTTTTACAATTAAATAATAAAGCAAAAAACCGAGAAATGAACCAATGATATTTAAAACGATATCATCAACGTCAAAGACTCTTCCAATTTGAAGTTGCGTAAATTCAATGGTAAAAGACGTTAAAATGGAAAGTAATAAAATGGAAAGGGGTTTTTTTAGTTTTAAAAAGTAAGAAACAAAGAAACCATATGGCATAAACATAATCATGTTTCCTAACACGTTTTTGAAAAATAATTTAGAGCCTACTGGATGCCTGAACATTTCCTTAAATGGTATAAAATTAGAAGTTGACCAGTTGACATCCTGAAATGTTACTACATAAAATAGACACATGACATAAATAACAAAGCAAAGACCTAATAGTTCCTTATATAGCACGACCCTTTTTTTTTCTTTTACAATCCATACAACTCGCATAGATATAATAATAACAGAACAAATAAGTATCATGGGCCAGGTCTCATCTAGTATATTTAAAAAGGTGGAACGAAACATCTTATCACCTACTGACTTTCTATATTTTGCGTATTTTCTTCTATGATATTTTGATAACTTGTAATATCTTCTAATACTGTAAAAAATATCTCTAACTCTATTTTACTCTCTTTTACCTCAACTTTCAAATTTTTCTGACTGATTATTTTCTCTTTGTCAGAAAGTTGACTTTGCACTTTCAAAGTTGCCAGTTTAGAAGCTTTCGAAATGGCCTCATCTTCGGTATTAATTTCATCCACTTCCGTTGTCTCAGCTTGTTTTTCTTTTAATAGTCCAATTGGTAACAATGAATGAAAAAGTAATTTTTGTTCCGTAACCTTTTTGGTCTTATAATATTTCCATGGAAACAATTGAAATTTTCGATTTAGAAATTGAATTGTATAAGCCGTCTGCTTTTTTCCCGTTTCCGTGATTTCCTGATAGACAAACGGATAAGATACCGTTACTTTATACCAGACTTCTCCATATATTTTTCCCTCGGCTGCTACTTGTTCTTTCGTTTCTTCATTGAGTTTTAAATCTCCACTAATCACAATATCCCCAGTTTTTACATAATCATTCGTATTTCTAATAATTTCGCCTGTCGTTGCTTCTACTCTTCTTAAAATCGCACTTTTTCTAGCAACAACATTTCGTTTTTCCCCCTTTTCTTTTATTTCTTCTATCTTTCTCATTTCTACCCTGACTACATATTTTGTTCCAACAGCTTCAATCGATAGCCACTCAATTTTATCTCGGTTATGATTAATGATATCTTCCTTGATTTTTTCTAATTCAGAAAAATTTTTTTTGATACTATATTCATGGATGCCACGGACATCTAATTCTCTTAAAAGAAGCGTTCTAAGCTCTTTATTGGTGTGAACAATTTCTATCTTATAAATAACATTCGATAAAAAATATAAAATACAAAAGCCAAATATTAGAAAAAGAAAAAAGAGACGATGAATTTTCATTTTTCGTTTTACTTTAATCATTCCAGAAGTCCCTACTACATCAATTTCATAAACGGTTTTTAATTCCATCACTTTTTCATAATCCTTTTCATAAATCGTTATGATAACGGTTTTATAACTCGGATAACTTAGTTTTAGTATCTCAATTTGATTAGTATAAAGTCTACGAATAAATCGTTCTGTATTTTTTCCAGTGACTTTAAGGTTTACTTTACTTTTTAATTTTTCTAGTATGGAATCGTTCATTTCATCACCTAAATTCTATTGTTTTCATATTTCCTAAAATCAAAATTTCTTCTTGCATTAATTTAGAAACAACAAGTTCACTTCCTTTTATAATAATTTCGCCTTTGTTATAGTAAATGCGTACTTCATTACGATCAAAATGGCCAATACTTTCATAATTGACTATGTTAATTTTATTCTGATAAATATGGATAGAGAACTCTCCCTCTTCAATAAAGCTACGAAATTCGTCAAATAGTTTCATCTAACCACCTATCATAACAATATGAAAAAGAGGAACAATTTATGCTATTGTCCTCTTTTTATATACTACTTATCTTCTTATTCTACAATATTTAAATTTCCTCCATATTTAATATCATAGTCATCTAACATATCATAAAAGGCATTTTTGTCTAATGCTATTACATCTTTAATATCAATGATGATATCCGTCATGCCATATTCATTTAAAATATAATATAGTTTTCGTTTTAATTCAATGATATTTTTATTGTTTGCAATTCCTTTTACACTCACATAAAGGGTATTTTTACTAAATTCTATTTCCGTTTTAAACATGATTACCAACTCCTAGTATGTTCACTATAACATAGTTTTTTTTATCTATAAACCGATTCGACAAAACTAGAAAAAACTTGTCTTTTTAAAGTTAGAGTGATAAAATAGAAATACAATTTTGTTGAGGTGTTGTATGAAAAAATTTCTACTTATTTTACTTGGAAAATGTTCCATTTTATTAGGAAAGTTAGTCCACAAGGGAAGTTCGCTTCCAGGAGAAATCATTTTAAAAATAAATCCTAAGTTCATGGGTCAAATCAAACTACCAAAAATTGTCATTGCCGTTACTGGAAGCTCTGGTAAGGGTTCTGTTTCTAGTATGATTCGTGATATTGCCTTAAAAAATGGTTATACTGTTGCTCACAATAAAAAAGGGTCTAATTTAAGTGCTGGAATTATGACGTTATTATTAGAAAATACTTCTCTTTTTGGGGTAATCAAAAAAGATATGCTTGTTTTTGAAATTGATGAACGATATACCAAATTTGTTTTTCCTGAGCTAAAACCAAATTATGTTGTGATTACCAATTTAACTCGTGATCAACCTCCTAGACAAGGACATTTTGATTTGGTGTTTGAGGAGATCAGCAAGGCTCTTAGTGATGATATGCATCTTATTTTAAATGGGGATGATGCTTACTTACAAAAATTTTCACTTATCCATAATGGTCCAATTACTTACTATGGAATTTCTAAAAATAAATATTCTTATTCCAAAAATAAATTTCAAAATCTAAATTTGAATTATTGTCCTAAATGTAATAAAAAATTAGAATATTCTTACTATCACTTTGAAAATCTAGGAGATTATAAGTGTTCAAAATGTAGTTTTAAACGTCCAAAAATAGATTTTGAAGCTACCAAATTAAATTTTGAGAAAGAGGAAATGATTATCAATAAAATGTATTCCATTTCCCTATCTTCTTCCGTGTTATATGCTGCTTATAATACACTTGCTGCTTTTTCTCTTTGTGGAGTTTTAGATTTTCCTTTGGAAATGGTCGCTAGTAATATTAGTGAGATTAACCAAAATAAAAAAGTATATGATAGATATCAATATCAAGGACAACTAGTGACTGTTTTGAATAACAAAAATGAAAATAGTACTACATTTAATCAATCCCTTTTATTTTTGGAACGGGAAAAAGGATTAAAAACAATTGTAATTGGTTGGAAAGAAATTAG
>CAYYCR010000047.1:0-11324 GCA_964470385.1 uncultured Muribaculaceae bacterium
GGAATAGATATTCGTATTATTATGGAAGTTACCAAATTATCAGAAGATCAAATTCAGCAATGTCAAACACTTTAAAAAAGTTTCGTTTTGTCTTTTGTTCTTTGAAATTAAAAAAAGTATTTGAAATACATACTGAAACACTTAAAACAATGAAATAAAAAAAGTAAAACTGGAAATACTAATAAAGAAAAAACTGTTTCAGCATAACAGTTCTTTAAATAAAAAATGTTGGTCCATTATCAGATATAGCTCTAGTTTCATTCACAGAATTAACAGGTTCTGTATTCGTATTTTGAGTATTGGCCGTTTTATTTGTTTTAACAGGGATATCAACTTTTTTAAACTCATTCATTACCCGAAACATAGTTTTTGCATTTTTCATCATTGGCGAAACCTGTTTTACCACTGGAATTGCTTGATTGACAAAATTAAGTGTTTTTTGAGCTCCATTTAGGAGACTAGAAAAACTAAAGCCACGACCAATTGTACCACCTAAAAGACCAGTAGATGTAGGTGCTGATAAAGTGCTATAAGGATAGAACATATAAGGGTTATAGTAATTCATGCTAGTACTCCTTTCTAAGTTATTATATGAATTTGTCAAAAAAAGTTTTACAAAATCGAAATATGTGGTATAATTTAAAGTAAGGTAAAAGAGTAGAGGAGATTGGAAGGTGTTTTTTGGTTATGAATAATCCATTGTTATCAATTTTAAAGTTACCTTTGTTATTAGTAAAATGGTTTTCGCTAGGATTCTTTTTTACGATGTGGTTTTTGATTTCTAGTGTAGTTACACTCATTCATTTTATCATAAAAACGATTGGAACTGGAGTTATGTATGCTTGTTATGCAATATACAAAATTCTTCAGTATCCATCATTTGTAGTGTATAAAATTGTAAAGTATGTTCTTTTAATACCACTTGGGTTTGTGTTAAAATGTTTTCACTTAGATAAACCACATAGAGAAAAAAGAAAACAGAAACGTTTACAAAAACAAGAAGCTAAAAAAATAAAATTAGCGAAAGCGTTAGAAGAAAAAACACGATTAGCTGAGGAAAGAAAAAAGAAAAAAAGTCGTCAAAATGAATCCTATATCAACGAAAACGTAAAAATTGAAAAGAAATCTTTCGGAGAAAAAATTAATGATGCACTAGTTCATTTAGGACAAACTCCCAAACGTTTCATTAGTAGAATGAAACATGGTTGGAAGAATTCATCATTTGTGAAAAATTCTCAAAATAAGAAAGATATCAATCGTCAGGCATTATTGATTAATTTTGAAGGTGATGATGCTAAAAAATCCGATAAGAAATTGATGTATGAATATGAAGGAAAAAATGCAGAAGGAAAAGTAGTCAAAGGACATTTTGAAGCTTTTTCTAAAGTAGAAGTGCATTCATTCTTATTGAGTGAAGGATTTGAAGTATATAGTATTAAGACGAATAAATTAATTCAATTATTATATAGTAATGCTGGTGGAAGCTCTGGAAAAATGAAGACCAAAGATTTGATATTCTTCTTAACACAGTTATCAACTTATATCAAAGCTGGTATTCCATTAGTAGATTCACTAAAAATTTTAACAAGACAATTTAAAAATAAAACCTATCAACGTATTTTTAGAGCGATGATTTATGACCTTACGATGGGAGAAAGTTTCAGCTCTGCTTTGGAAAAACAAGGAAACGCATTTCCAAGATTGCTTACCAACATGGTGAAAGCTTCTGAAATGACTGGAGAACTTCCAGAGGCCTTAGATGATATGGCAGAGTACTATACTGAAACAGAACGTACAAGAAAACAAATGATAAGTGCAATGATGTATCCTAGTATTGTATTTGTTGTTGCTGTTGCAGTTGTAACATTCATATTGTTATTTGTTGTTCCAAGATTTGTTGAAATTTATAAAACTATGGATGAGGCAGCGATTCCATCATTTACAAGGTTTGTCCTTGGCGTAAGTAATTTCTTGCAAGCGTATTTTATATGGATATTTATAGGAATTATTATTACGATTTTAATATTGAGATACTTATATACCAACGTAAAAGTAATTCGTACTTTAATGCAATGGATAGCTATGCATATTCCAGTATTTGGAAATGTCATCATATATAATGAGGTAACGATGTTTACAAAAACATTTAGTTCCTTATTAGCACATAATGTATTTATTACAGATAGTATGGAAGTATTAAATAAAATAACCAATAATGAAATTTATAAAATGTTGATTTTAGATACGATTACAAACTTAGCTAAGGGTGAAAAAATTTCAGAAGCATTTAAGGATCATTGGGCATTTCCAATTCCAGCTTATGAAATGATTGTTACAGGTGAAAAAACAGGTCAATTAGCTGAAATGATGGCTAAAGTAGCTAGTTATTATCAAGATCAACATGCCAATGCAGTTACAAGAATAAAGGCATTCTTAGAGCCAGTTCTTATTATTTCATTGACAGTGGTAGTTGGATTTATCGTATTAGCAGTTGTTATTCCAATGTTTAATATGTACAATTCAATTCAAGGATTAAGTTAAACAATGGGGAGTAGATAAAATGGAAGTATACTATGCAATTACATTCTTTATATTCGGAACTATATTTGGTTCCTTCTATAATGTAGTGGGATATCGTTTACCAAAAGGGGAATCAATTATGTTTCCTCCCTCTCACTGCACGAATTGTAATCATAGATTAGGACCATTAGAGCTTATTCCTATTGTTTCTTTTTTTATACAAGGAAGAAAGTGCAAGAATTGTCATCAGAAAATCTCATGGTTTTATTCCTTTTTTGAGTTTAGTTGTGGTTTATTATTTGCCCTTTCTTATTTAATTTTTGGTTTTTCGTTAGAATTATTAATTGCTCTTACCTTTATTTCTATGCTTTGTATCATTGTTTTGAGTGATTATGAGTATATGATTATTCCAGATGAAGTTTTGATTTTTTTTGGAGCTTGTTTGATCATTGAATATTTCATAAAAGATGGGGTTTTAATGACTGGAGAACATATCTTACAGGGAATACTAGCATTTTTTACAATGTGGGGAATTAAGAAATTTGGAGATTTCTTATTTAAAAAAGAATCTATGGGTGGAGGAGATATCAAATTAATGTTTATTTTTGGTTTGGTATTAGGTTATCCATTAGCAATTCTTTCTATCTTTCTAGGTTCTATTATAGGACTTCCTATTTCATTGATTTTAGTTGCTAGAAAATCAAATCATGAAATTCCATTTGGTCCATTTTTAAGTTTAGGTGCACTTATTCTACTATTATCTAGAATTGATTTTAAGACCATAATTGATGCACTCAATTTTTTGGGTATAATGAAGTGAAGAAATAATGAATTATAAAGAAAATTAATTTGGGTCTTCTACAAAGTACGTGACAGTCTAAACGATAGAATATTTTGAAAATATGTAGATATTAGATGAATTTTATTACCTATGTTCAAAATTTATTGTTTTAGCATTCTAATATCACGCGTATTGTAGAAGACCCATTAATTTTTAGATAAATAGAATAGGAGATGTAGGGAATATGAAAAAAAGAGGTTTTACTTTAATAGAGTTGTTAGCAGTTATCGTAATACTTGCAATTATAGCAATCATTGCAACTCCTATTATATTAAGCATATTAACAAAGGTGCGAAAAAGTGCATTCCAGGATAGTGCTTACGGGATAATGGAGGCAGCGAAAAGTTATTTTGCTGAGAGTATATTAGAAGAAAATAATCCAGTAGACCAAGTATTTTCATTTGAAGACGGAGTTACCAACGAATTATCGTATAGTGGTTCAAAACCCAAAGGAGGAATTTTAACCCTAAGTAAAAGTGGAGAAATAGCTCTAGCAATTCATAATAATGAATGGTGTGCAATAAAAGGTAAAAATGATACGAATGTAAAATTAATCAAATATGAAAAGGATAAATGTGTGATACCAGACGGAAGTGAATTACCTCTTATTTCTGTAAAAGATTCTAAAAGTGAAACAATAGAAAAGGGACTTGATAAATCAATACTTGAATATTTTAATGTTCTATCTAGTAATGCTATTTGTATAAATACTTCAAACGAAAATGTAGAAGTAACAAATACAAGTAGTTTAGATAGTGGGACTCATGTTATAAAGTGTTCAGTAACAGAAGATGGAAATATGGTATCAGCAAATAAAACAATTGTAGTGGAATCGTCAGGTAGCTCATTGACAGAAGATAAAATGACTGCCGAAGTAGGAGAAAACGGTTCAATTAGAACAGATAATTTAGGAAATCCAAGATATGCAGGAAGTAACCCAAATAACTGGGTATGTTTTGGAACAGAGAATGAAACATGTGATGAAGAACATTTATATAGAATAATAGGATTGATAGACGGAAAGGTAAAACTTATAAAAAATAGTTTTTATAGTACGAGTAAAGCATGGGACACGACTGGAGGAACATGGGGTTCAAATGATTGGGATAGACCAGCTGACTTGAAAACAGAATTAAATGGTACAAGCTTTTATAGTAATGCAAGTTATATCGATGAGACAAATAGGAGTTATATCGCCAATGGAACATGGTATACAGGAGGAATAAATAGTCCTTATACATTAGGAACATTTGAGGATGCAGAAAGAAGTTCATCATCAAATGGGTATATTGGACTAATGAGTGTAACAGATTTTGGATATGGTTCAAACAATGCAAGTTGTAAAAGAACAACAAACTTAAACGCTACTAATAATGCATGTATCAGTAATAATTTTCTATTTAACAGTACAGATCAATGGACTATTACGCCGTTTAGCGGTAATTCGTACTCTGGGTGGTATGTGCGTGTGCAACAAAAAAATGTCAACCGCAACAATGCGTACAGTCCCTCTGGTGTTCGTCCTTCTCTTTTCCTAAAACCAGAAGTAAAAATCAAATCAGGAAAAGGAACAGAACAAGAACCTTATAGGCTATCAAAATAATAAAATAGAAAGTATTTTATAACTAAAAATCTACGTTTCTAATAAAACCATTATTTATTATTAAACATTATCAGAAAACAAAAGAACGACTCAACAATCGTTCTTTTTATCTTATAAATCATCTAAATCTAAATCCAGAGGTTGAACCATAATGTCATCATCATTATTAAAAGAATTATTATTCTCTTGTGACATAATAGAATTTATTGTATTAATTCTTCTAATTGGAGATTCTTCTCTAGTATAACTCCTTTTTGGACTAATATCCAAATTTGGAGTATAAGTAGAATGAGTAGAAATATCTGTATAATCAAGAGCTGTCTTTAAGTTATATGAACCACTTAAATTATCATCATCATCTAACTCAATCAATTTTAAAATCTCCTCAAAAGTAGTTAACCCTTTTTCAACCTTTTCAAGACCATCTTGAAGTAGAGTAGTAACACCAGCACTATATACTAACTTTCTTAACTCTTCTTTTGGCATATTATCACTAATTGCATCTTTAATATCCTGATTAATCAACAATACCTCATGAACTGCAATTCTTCCTTTATAACCATTTCCACATTCTTCGCATCCCTCTACAGAGTAAATTTCATTTACTTCATGACCTAATACTTTTTTTAATAAATCTTTTTCATATTGATTAGTGGGTCTTTTAGAACGACAATGTGGACATAACTTTCTAGCAAGTTTCTGTGAAATAATACCTTCCAAAGCACTAGAAAGCAAATATCTTTCTACATCCATATCAAGCAAACGTTCAATTGTATTAAGAGAATTGTTTGTATGGATAGTTGATAATACAATATGTCCTGTAATAGAAGCACGTACTGCAATCTTAGCTGTTTCCGTATCACGAATTTCTCCAATCATAATAACATTGGGATCTTGACGTAAAATAGAACGAAGAGCAGTGGCAAAATCAAGTCCAATTTCCGCATTTGTTTGAACCTGGTTAATACCAGTAATATCCATTTCGATTGGATCCTCAACTGTAACAATATTCGTATCTTCTTTATTTAATTTCTGTAAAATAGAATATACAGTTGTCGATTTACCAGTACCAGTCGCACCAGTAACCAGGATAATTCCATTTGGAACGCTAATCATTTTTAATACTTTTTTATAATTTTCTTCACTAAATCCTAAACTTTCAATACCACTTAAACTCATCGAGTAATCAAGAATACGGATAACAATCTTTTCTCCCTCACTTGTAGGCAAACAAGAAACACGAAGATCTAAGTTAACCCCTTGTAAAGTCGCTTTGATTGCACCATCCTGTGGCAATCTAGATTCTGTAATATTCATTCCAGAAATAATTTTAACACGTGTGATTAAATTCTTTTTAATTTCATTAGGAACCTCAGCATAGTCAATTAACGCACCATCAATACGAATCCTAATCTTCATATATTCTGCCTGAGGATCAAAATGAATATCACTAGCACCTCTTTTAGAAGCATCCACCATAATCTCATTTACAACCTCAACTACTGGCATTTTTTCAAAATCAAATTTTCTTAACATTTAAAATTTCATCCCCTTTTATTTTTTTAGGACTAGCTTTTATCCTGAAACTATTATATAATACTATTAGAATAAATTCAAGTATCATAGGAGGAGTTTATGAAAAAATTAAATAATAAGGGGTTTATGTTGACAGAAACATTGGTAGTAGCAGGCTTTGTAATTGCTACATTAGTATTCCTATATACACAGGTTAGGAATATTAACAAAAGCTATACAACTAGTTTTAAATATAATAACATATCTGAATTATATGCACTAGGTAGCTTTGGTGATTACTTAAAAGTAAATGGACTAAACGTAGCAGGTCCAGCTTCGCTTTTAGCTGAAAGTAAATATCTTGATCTTTCCAGTTGCACAGAAGTTTTTTTAGCGGAAAATAATTACTGTAATGCACTGGTAAGTTCACTCAATATTAAAAAAATTATACTCACATCAGAGAATTTAAACGAACTCAAAATAGCAATCAATAACGATACTAGCTTGTCAGAAGAAATGAAACAGTTTATTAGAACAATACAATATGATGATGGAGCAGATTACCGTATCATAGCTGAATTTACGAACGGTACCTTTGCAACATTAAAAATTGCATAAAAAAAGGAGTGAGAAAAATGAAGAATAATAAAGGATTTACATTAGTAGAATTGATTGCATCGTTTTCACTAGCACTAGTTATCATGTTTTTCTTGTTCCAAATTGTATTAACCATAAGAGAACTCTATGTTTCCTCTGGATTAAAAACCGAAATGTTAATAAAACAAGCGAACCTAGAAAGACAAATTGGACTAGACCTCAGAGAAAAAATGCTAACCAATGTCGCTTCATGTGGAAATGATTGCTATACACTTACCTTTAGTGACACCACATCAAAAGTACTAAAGGCTGATCGTAGCAATAAAACAGTTACATATGGAGATTATCAAGTGACAATGCTAGAGGGAAGTACCATAGATGCCCTTTCAGTAAGCAAAAACACAATTCCAAATGTTGCATCAGGAAAAAATGATACCATTGTCGTTTTTGATTTACCAATCAACAATCGTATTGTTTCCAATCGTGACTTTGGCATTCATTTGGTTTATCAATATGATAGCCGTACAACGAATTTAGGATTATAATAACAGTATCCAAAAGTCAAATAGTAGAAAAACAAGAAAAGAAGCAATAAAAGCATGAAGAATACGAGCTACTAAAAAGGGGAAATATCGTATTTTCGTAGAACTGATAATGCTTACTACTTGCATATGGACACTAAGCCCCCCAAACGAAAGTATCATAGCAGTTAAGATACTTTTTAATTTTAATGGAATATTTAAAACACTAACATATTTAAGGCCCTGAGTCATTTCAACAAAACCATTTAAGATACTTTGATAATAATTATTTAATTGAATATTGTGATCAATAATTGTGGTAATTACTAAAAATGTTGTTACCGTTCCTAGTATTAATAATAAGGTTTGAATACTATTTTGAAGTGCTTTTGTAAGGATTTGACCGAAATTGAGAGGATTTTCGATTCTTTTTTGGTGCATTGCTAAAATCGCTTTTTGAAAAGAAATATGGGCATTATGCTCCTCTGTCGGATAATAATTTCGAAATAAAAAACCAATGATAAAATTGCCAATATAGTGACATAATAAAATAAGTAGACCTACCTCTTTATTATTTAAAAATAAAATAGAGACTGTTCCTAAAATAAAAAGGGGATTGGAAAAACAAGTAAACATGAGAATCTTAGTACCCTCATTTTCATCGATAAGACCTTGATTCAATAATTCCTTTGTATATTTGGCATTGGATGGAAAACCTGATATAATGCTCATAATGAAAATAAAAGCACAAGTACTTTTGGTTTTGAAAATATGGACCATGACAGGTTTAAAAAGTTCCCCACAAAGTTCGATAAAACCATAGTTCATGAGTATCTCTGATAACACGAAAAAAGGAAAAAGCGATGGAAAAATATTGTTCTTCCAGACATTGAAAGAAAATGTTACAGAGTTTAAAATTTCCTTTGACTCTGTTAAAATTTGAATTCCAATAAAAATTAACACAACCATAATAACTATACTAAACCATGTTTTTTTCATAACTTTCTCCTTTAAATGATATAATGTTATAAAGAAGGTGACAAGATGATTACTAAAGTCTATGATAAAATAAAACAAATTTTGAAAGAAAATTGGAGATTTTTTTGTCTTTTGATAATAACCATAGCAATATTTACCTATGAATTTCCCTATTACATTGATGCCCCTGGAGGACTTATGAATGTATCGGATAAAATAAAAATAGAAAATAGCTATGAAAGTGAGGGCAGTCTTAATCTTGCTTATGTTTCAGAACTAAAAGCAACCATTCCGACATTACTAATAGCCTGGTTAAACCCAAACTGGGATATTATGAAAGAAGAAGATATCTTATATGACAATGAAACCATAAAGGAACTGACACTAAGAGATAGATTATTACTTCAAGAAGCTCTTTCTAATGCAACGATTGTAGGATATGAAAAAGCAGGAAAAAAGATCGAAAAGATAAGTGAAAAAGTATATGTCAGTTATAAAACGGAAGAGGCCATTACCACATTAAAAGTAGGTGATCAAATCTTAAAAATTGAAAATGAAACCATACGAAATAAGGAACATTTATCTGAAGTGATTTCGAATTTAAAAGAAAATGATAAAATATCAATAACGGTATTATATGAGGGAAAAGAAGAACAAAGAACAGCTACTATTCAAAAAATAGAAGATCGAATGATGATAGGGGTTGTTCTTACTCAAATTAGTGAACTAAAAACAACTCCTGAAACCACTTTTAATTTTAAAAAAAATGAGTCGGGTCCCTCAGGAGGACTTATGACAGCCCTTTCTATCTATAATATGCTGACAGAAAAAGATCTCACTAAGGGGAAAAAAATAGTAGGAACGGGAACTATTGACATCGATGGTACTGTTGGAAGCATTGGTGGAGTAAAGTATAAATTAGCAGGTGCTGTAAAAAAGAAAGCAGAAGTATTTTTAGTGCCAGACGGAGAAAATTATGAAGAAGCCATAAAACTAAAAGAAAAACATCATTATAATATTACGATTGTTCCGATTAAACATTTTGATGATGCCTTAGAATACTTGGAAAATTTAAAATAACATAGATACTTATTCTAGTTGCTTCTTTATAAATTGTATAAAATTTATCGATTATAAAAAAAATATTTTTGTTTGCAAAAAACGTTAAAAAGACGAAGTTTTGCAAATGTACTTGCAAAATTTTACAAAGCAATTTTTTATATACTAAGAATTGAATGATAAGAATAACTTAAAAACAATGATGCATTTATGGCTATGTATATACTTCGAACGAAGTAAAAATTATTATAACAATAAGAAAAGAAATAAAAATGGTAAGTGCCCAAGATATAGAGTTTATAAAAGTAATAACTGAAGTTAGAAAAGGTAGAAAATCAATCCTGTTGCTAATATTTAAGAATTATCTACTTAATGTGGGAATAAAAGAAGACTAAAATGAACTCTAAAAATAAGAAAAACGAAAGAACAAGAATAAAAAAAATTTAACTTTCAAGAGAAAATTATGGTTTCTCTTTTCTTTTTGTGTTAAAATGTAAGAGGTGAGACCATGAAAAGTAATGAAGTAGATTTAACAAAAATAACTCCAGCGATGAGACAATATATCGAAATAAAAAATGAAAATCCAGATGTTATTTTATTTTTTCGCTTAGGAGACTTTTACGAAATGTTTTTTGAAGATGCTATTTTGGTGTCTAGAGAACTAGAACTTACCCTAACAGGAAAAAACGCTGGATTAGAAGAACGTATTCCTATGTGTGGCATTCCTCATCATGCCTCTAATGTCTATATTGATAAATTAATCGAAAAAGGATATAAAGTAGGAATCTGTGAACAACTAGAAGACCCAAAGAAAGCCAAAGGAATTGTCAAACGTGGACTTACTCAGATTGTTTCGATTGGAACTAATTTTAACAATGAATCATTAGAAGAAAAAGATTTTAACTATATTGGTAGCATTTTAAACTTTGGTCACATTTACGCAATAGCTTATGCAGACATCTCAACAGGAGCCATTTTCACACAATTAATAGAGCATAATGCCAGTAAACTAGTCAGTGAAATCGTAAGCATTGGACTAAAAGAAGCAATTCTTAGTGACAAAGTAGACAAAGTAGTTGTATCAATGCTCAAAAATCAATTTAAATTATCCATTTCTATCTCCGATGAAATTGATCAATTTAATGAATATGAATACATTTATAAAGAAATTACAGATATGCGTTACATTGAAGCAATCAAACATTTATTAACGTATGTCACCAATACCCAAAAAAGAAGCCTTTCTCATTTACAAAAAGCAATCATCAAAGAAGAAAAAAACTATCTTAAAATGGATGTTCATACCAAAAGAAACTTAGAACTTACGGAAACACTTAGATTAAAACAACGCAACTATTCTTTGATTTGGCTACTAGATAAAACCAAAACAGCTATGGGTGCTAGAATGTTAAAATCATTTATCGAAAATCCTCTCATTGACAAAGAAGAAATCAATCGTAGATATGATATGGTAGAAGTACTATTAAAAGAATTTATTTTAAAAGAAGACCTTTGTACCGCACTCTTTGAAGTCTATGACTTAGAACGATTAAGTGGTAGAATTGCCTTTGGAAATGCTAACGCAAGAGACTTACTACAATTAAAAAATTCTTTAAAAGTACTACCTACCATAAAAGAAATCTTAGAAAAAATAGGCTTTTATAAAACACTAGAAACATTAGATGACGTA
>CAYYCR010000048.1:0-11236 GCA_964470385.1 uncultured Muribaculaceae bacterium
TTCAAATACTTCAGCTCCTATTTTATCCTTCTTTCATTATACACTAAAAAAGATATTTTTTCTTCTATCTTTCTTAAGTTAATGACATTGCTTATCTTAATTATTTTTTCTTTTTCTTTATATCAATTCTATCTCCTCAGACAAAACAAAATACTACTTCTAAACAAAAAAAGTAATGAAAAAATCATTACTCAAAAATAACTATTAAAAGCTTTAACTAATCAATTATTACCTCATCATATCTTGTACTTTCTTCATTGCTTCTTCAAATGAAACTTCTTTTGATTCTGTTTCTGTTCGAAGCTTCCATTCAACTATATTTTCACTCGCTTTTTTACCAACCGTAAGTCTAATTGGTATTCCAATTAAATCCATATCTTTAAATTTCACACCTGGTCGCTCTTCACGGTCATCTAATAAAACATCAATTCCAAGACCTGTAAGACGTTCATATAATTGGTTAGCAAGTTTTAATTGTTCTTCGCCTCCAATGACTACAATTGCTACTTGATAAGGAGCAATCGCAAGGGGCCAAATAATTCCATTTTCATCATGATTTTGTTCAATCACTGCCGCTAAAATTCTACCTAAACCAATTCCATAACATCCCATTACAACAGGATGTAATTCATTGTTGCTATCCAAATAATTTAACCCCAAACTCTCAGAATATTTTGTTCCTAACTTAAAAGTATTTCCAATCTCTATTCCTTTTTTAAATACTAATCTTTCTCCACACTGAGGACAAATATCTCCCTCCTGCACATTTTTAATATCCCCAACGATATCATAATGAAAATCCCTCAAATTAACGTTAATATAATGATAATCAGTCTTATTCGCACCCACTAAATAATTATGTTTATACAAGATATCTTCATCGATAACGATTGGAATATCTAATCCAATTGGCCCTGCAAAGCCAACTTCAGCATTTGTAATTCGTTTCACATCTTCAGGCTTTGCAAGCATTACTTCATTCACTTTTAACAACTTAGCCAGTTTCAATTCATTAATTTCACGTTCTCCTGATAACATGCAAGCATAAAACTTTTCTCCAGCTTGATAAATCAAGGTCTTCACAATTTGTTCCTTGTGAATCTTTAAATAATCAACCAATTGATCCACTGTTCCATGACCCTTAGTTTCAATCAATTCTTTTGGAAGTAACGCTTCTTTTGTCTCTCTCCTACTTGAAATGCATTTGCTTACTTCAATATTAGAAGCATAATGGCAATCTGAACAAAGTACCAAAATATCTTCCCCAATATCTGTAACAGCCTGAAACTCTTCAGAAAGTAATCCTCCCATAGCCCCTGTATCAGCCGTTACAATTTTATAATCTAATCCGATTTCATCAAAAATATCTTTATAAGCATCAAACATTTTTTGATAAGAAATATCTAGGGAATGTAAGTCTTTATCAAAACTATAAGCATCTTTCATAAAAAATTCTCGCACCCGAATTAATCCATATCTTGGTCTTGTTTCATCACGATATTTATTTCCGATTTGATATATGTTAAACGGCATATCTTTGTAAGATTTGATTTTCATTTTTGCTGCTTCCACAAATAGTTCCTCATGAGTAGGACCTAAGGAATATGCTCTATTATAACGATCTTTTAAAGTAAACATGTTACTTCCAAACGTATCTCTTCTTCCACTGGCAATATAGACTTCCTCTGGAAGTAAACTTGGCATGAGTAATTCTGACGCACCTGTTTTATTCATATGTTTTCGAATGATTTCTTTTATTTTTTCTAGAGTTTTAAAGCCAAGTGGCATATACATATAAATACCATTACTTGTTTTTTTGATCATTCCACTTTTTACAAGTAATTTCCCACTTACTGATTCTTCATCTTTGATTTCTTCTCTAATGGTATAGAAAAAGCTTTCCTTTAATTTCATTTTTATCACCTATTTTTCTTTTTTTCTATAAAACTGTTTGGTTCTTTTATCCATTTCTTACTGAGTTCAGTGCTATATCCAAATGTAGCATTTGGAAAAGAAATACGCAATTGTTCTCCTAATTCCTGGTGTTTTTTAAAAGGACTCGATAGAACAAGAGGATTTTTTCTATCTAATGAGTGAACAACCCAATTTCGATTGGTAGTAATTCCTTTTTGTTTAACCACTTTCTCATAAATCCAAGCAACATTTTCCCTCCGTGCTAGCTTGGGGACAGGAGTTCCAACAATCAAATAATGCTTGGTCAAATAAATATTTTTATATTGAAAATCATAATTTTTACTTTCTAATTCGTTAGCTATCTTTTCTACTTCTTTTGTATCAGCTAACATAATTTGATCCGAAAAATGATACTTACTTGGATTTTTCATTAACATGATTTCTTTGATTCCAAAAAAGATAAAAAGACAAATAAAGAAGCTACCTAATAAGGCGAAAAAGTAAAGAGTCATTTTAGAACCATTATATTGATTCAATTGCACAAGGGTAAATAAATTTAAAATTTCTTCTCTTGTTAATTCTCCCTGATAATTTTTTACCATAATATCTTTAATGGCATTATATCCTTTTAATTTAGCATCTTTTTCAAACTTTTCTAGTTTTCCTCTAATGACAATATTTTCAGAAGTATCATCTTTTAATTGCTCTAATTTTTGGGGTTCTATCAAAGAAACCATTGCATACCCATTTACTTCTACAAGCGAAAAACGAGCTACCTTTTTTTTATTATATAAATAATCATAACCAGCATCTACAACTGCTTTCGTATGAATTTCTACATATGGATTTTCTTTCCAACATTTATTTAAATCGCTTTCACTAGAAACTTCACAATAAGAAGTTAGACTTTTAATATTGATAGAGCCTAACAACATCAATATCATAGTAAAGATTGCTAGGAAAAACCAAATCAATGACATTTTGATACTATGTAAACGAATTCTTTTCTTTAATTCTAACATACACAACACTCCTCTTAAATATATTCTATTATATCATGCCCTAGACGATGTCCGCAACCTAACTACTCAAAATAACTTAAGAAAAATTTTAAGTTATTTTTGGGCAAATCATTAATTAGACGTTTACCAAAACAGTATCATATCTGCCGAGAAAACAGGTCTCAATATCAATTATTAAAATCAACATCTTTTAGAAATTTTTTTCCAAGAACAGTTACGTTGTTTCAACAATAAAACGATTAGACTACTGAATAAGTTTAAAAGTGATGGAATTTTAAGGAAAGCGAATCGTTCATCTAAATTATGTAACAACGAAAAGAAGAACCATATTAAATTTTATTCTTTTATTTAAAATATTAGTCCCCTAAATAGTGATGATTCCGTTTTTTTCTATTTTGAGTCTTTTCTTGTTAAATATTAACAGTTTAAGATTAGATGTTGAAAATTCCACTTCGAAATAAAAAAGCTTCATATATTGAAATTTATGTGAAACACCAAAATTATTAATACTAATAACTTTTGAATGTCATAAATTTAAGCAAAGGAAAAGACAATTATAGAATAAAATTCTAATTATCTTTATTGATTGTTTATAATATATTCTATTAACATTGGATTGTAAGCATACTAAAATCTTCATTATCTTTTAAAGATAATTCAAAAATGATGTTTGGATTATTGGTTGCAGAGGTTATTTTAACTTCATACATTCCATTTCCTTTATTCGATAGAAAATATTTTTTTCCATTAGGCAAAATATCACTATCTATATAACATTCATTTTTAGATAACTCTAAAGGTAGTTCTAATAACACCTTTTTACCCTGTAAATTTAATTTATATTGATATTTAGAAAACTTTAACTTCAAATGCCTTTGAAAATCCTCATAATATATGTTGGGTAAATTTTGACTCCCGCTTTTCTTTCTTCTAAAAATAGTTTTTATATGAAAGAATTTATGTAATTGATTTAATGCAAATACTTTCTTATCTCCAACATTATCTACTGATATGATAATTTTTCATATTAGAAACGATCCAACTACATGCGATCGCCTCAGGAACGGGAACGATTATTCCAGTTTGATCAACACTTTTGTATAAATTAAAATTTTCATTCAATATATTTATAATTTCTTCTGAATACGGATTAGAATTAAATTTATTTTTCTTTCCATAAACAAATTGATTATCCTTCATTTCAACAACAAATTGAGATGTTTGAGATGTTGGCATTTTTATTTCAACATAAAATTTCCTTTTACTACGATTCATGGTTATTTCTATATCAGATACTGTGCTATCTGCATGGCCGTATCGTCTTACAACAACATCATAATCTTTAAGCATTTCTCGTAAATAGTTGGTCATTTCACTTTCAAAATCTTCCCATTTTTTCATATTCTTACCTCTTAGATTTCCTTTAATCCTTTAAAAACTTCTCTTAGCAAATTAATAGGAACACTATTGCCAAATTGCTTTAATGCTTGACTATTATTATTAATTATTTGAAAACTTTCTGGGAATCCTTGTAATCTAGCCGCCTCTCTCGGACTAAGTTTTCTAATTTTTCCATTAATGTAATATGCACCAGTTTTAGAAGCAGCACCACCGCTTGAGGCAGCTAAAGTAATCCCAATTCCATTTTCATGGTAAATTCTATTTCCTTGACCACCTTTTCCTATAATACCAATTTGAATAGGACTATGGGTTCTACCTTTTTTAATGGCTTGTTGTAATTTTTTACTATCAATATGAATATCATTTCTATTTAGAATATATTTCTGTGTATTTTTATCATCTTCTTTTATATCGCTTATTGTCATAAATTCTTCCTGTGGACTTGGAAATTTAAATTTTCCATTGTCTATATCTTTTCTAATACATACAATTGTAATACGTTCTCTATTTTGAGGTAATCCAAAATTCTTTGCATTTAATACTTTGTAATATATATTATAATTTAATTCGTCTAATGTATTTGAAATAACCTCAAAAGTCGCTCCACCATTATGTGCTTTTAAGTTTTTAACATTTTCTAAAAATATTATCTTCGGTTTATGATAACTTACTATTCTAACAATATCAAAAAATAAAGTTCCTCTCGTATCTTCAAATCCTTTTTGTTTTCCAGATATGCTAAATGGTTGACATGGAAAACCAGCACATAAAATATCAAATTTAGGAATTTTCTTTTCATCAATTTGTGTGATATCTCCATTGGGTATTTCTCCAAAATTTAAATAATAACTTTCTTGACAATATTTGTCCCACTCTGAGGAAAAAACACATTTACATCCGAAAGACTCTAACGCATATCTAAAACCTCCAATGCCAGCAAATAAATCAATAAATCTCATTTTCTTCAATTCCATGATATAGCACCATCCTATCTATTTTATTATATCACGCCATAGACTGCACCCGCAACCAAACGATCAACCATTTCAAGAAAAAGCTGTAACGATTTTTCTTTGGCAATATATAAAATGCCCATTTTATCAACTTTTCTTTATATGTTACAAGTAAAAAATTAGATGTTACTAGATACGGATATTTTTAAAATTCCGATATTTTTAATCATAAACTCATCTAGACATTTCAATTTCATCCACAACTATCTAATAGAAAACTAAAAATTGATTTGTTTGATTGCTTATTGAAATAACATTTATGTATATTTTTTGATATTTTTTCGCACAATATCATTAGAAAGGAGAATTTGATGGAAACTGTACCAGTAATGATTTCAACGAAAGATTTGGCTTATTTATCTGATATGTTTGAATGGAATTTTACAGCTGCAAAAATTGCCAACCATTACCTCGAGGAAGTAAAAACAGAGGAATTTAAAAATTTCATTTCAAAAGTAGCTGATTTGCATAAAAGAAATTGCGAAAAGTGTATCGCTATGTTAGGAGGCAATTATGAATAGTAAAGTGGAAAATCCCAAAACAGAAGTTCCTGAAACAAGTAATCTAAATGATCGTGATTATTTGAATGGCATTTTAGAAAGTCTTAAAAATATGTCTAATAATTTTAGCATTGCCTTAAATGAATGTAGTAATGAAACAATGTACAAAGAAGTTTTTACGATGTTTCAAGAAACCAAAGATATGGCAAGAGAAGCCTATACTTTGATGTTTCAAAATGGTTGGTATTCTCTAGAAAAAGCCGAGCAACAAAAAATAATGAGCAAGCAAAATGATTGCTCACTCAAGATGAAACAGTTATCCTAACTGTTTTTTTAGTCTTTAAAATCCCACCATTTTAATTCTTGATTCCTTGTCTTTGCGTATTCTACAGCAAGCCGATATACATAAAGGACACATCGATCTAAATTCCCGTTATGTTTCTTCTTATCTTCTTCATACATGACTTCGGCATCAGCAAAAAGAAGAGACTCCACATTTGGATAACCTAATTGGATTAAATGTTCTTTCATGTTTTTTCCAACCCCTGGAATTTTAATTAAATCTGTTTTCACTAGGTACTCCTTATACAAAAATAGTACTGCTTTCGGTACTATTTTATACTCATAATAATGCAAACGATAAAGAATAAGGCACCAAGTCCTGCTGTGAGTCTTGTTAAAAATAACTCCCCTCCACGTTCTTTTCGATTTGCAAATAAATTTTCATTGCCACCACTAATAATATTAGAAGCACTTTCGGCTTTTCCACTTTGTAATAATCCAAGGGCAATTAATAAAATTGAAATAATAATCAATAATACCTCCATGAGTATTCCTCCTCAATATAATAACTTTATCACAAATTGATTCTTTTTTCAATATTTAATCATGATTTTTCGGTTGGATCACATAAACAGAATGATTTTCGAGCCTAATATTGGGAATCATTTTTTGATACTCATTGATATTTAATGACGAAATTTGTTCATAATCATCATGGTTAACCGTTCCATATTTGATTACATTATTCATCGCTTTTTCATTTAAATGATAAATATTATCACTCATGAATAGAAAAGAACTGATAATGGTTTTCTTTTTTCGGTTCAAATCCGTTTCACTTAGTTCTAGATTACTAAGTTCCTCATAAATTAATTGTGTCACTTTATCTGGATACGGAGTTTCAGCAATCAACATAACAACCAAATAATCATCTGTATCAATATAATCAAAGGAAAAATCAGAGGTCATCAAACTTTCTTTTTTCAAGTTTTCTTGAAATAAACTAACTGGTCCTAGTTTAATATCAAATAACATCATAAGATAATGAATGACTTTTCTTTTAGAAATATGTTTAAATGGATAAAGAGGAATTTTATATCCAATAGCAAGTTTTGGTAATGAGACATTCATCGTTACTTCTTCATATTCTTTAGCTACTTTTGTTGGCTCTTTGATATTCTTCTTTTCTACTTTTTCTGATTTTTTAATGGTTCTTTCTTTTTCTACTTGCTTGATGATTTTAACAGCTTCATAAGGGTCAAATTTTCCAGTAATGACAACAAACATATTACTTGGATGATAGAATGTATGATAACAATCATATAAATCTTGTTTGGTAATCGATCTTACACTTTCTACTGTCCCAATAATAGGATATTTTATTGGGTCTTCTACAAATAAGTTATAAAGAACTCCCTCATAGGCTTTGGTATATGGATTATCTTCATACATCATAATCTCTTGTTCGATAATTCCTTTTTCTTTTTCTACATTTTCATCTGTAAAGAATGGAGCTTCTACATATTGTAATAAGTATTTCAAGTTTTCTTCAAAAAATTTAGTTCCTGAATATAAATAAGTGGTTTTCATGTAATTGGTATTCGCATTGGCATCGGCTCCCCGTTCACTAAAAAAGGTAAAAGGATCGGTGCCGTCTTCTTGTTCAAACATTTTGTGTTCTAGAAAATGGGCAACCCCACCTGGTACTTGTTTCATTTTTTTACTGCCAATTGGTACAAATTCACAGTCTCTAGATCCATATTTGGTGCTATAGGTTACATAAGTGTTTTTACATCCTTTTTTGGGTATCATATAAACTTCTAATCCATTTTCTAATTTTTCATAAAAGAGGCCTAAATCAAGATTGCTCATTTTTATTTGTTTCATCCAGGCTACCTCCTTCTAATAAATATATTGTATCTGCGTGTATTTTTTTAGCGACTGCAACAACCATATCTTTGGTTACTTCGGTTATTTTTTGACGTCTTTCTTCTAGCATATCATAGTCTAAGTATTCATGTGCTACATAAGTAGAAATAATCGAACCAGGTGCATCTTCTAATTCATCAAAGGCACTTAAATAAGTGATTTTTGCTTTTTCTATATCTGATTCATCAAAGCACCCTTTTTCCATATTCGATAGTTCTTTTTTGATTAAAGATACGGCCTTTTTATAAGAGTTGGCATCGATTCCTGCTTTGATAATTAAAATGTTATTGACTGGTTGAAATGTGGAATGAATGGAATAGCAAAGAGAATTTTTTTCTCTAACGTTTTGAAATAATTTGGAGTCTGGTCCTCCTCCTAAGATGAAATTATAAATATTCATAACGTATTTTTTTTCTTCTTCTTTTAATTGATCTAGCTTGCACCCAATTAGCAAGTGGCTTTGATTGATATCCTTTTTTTCTTTGGTTGTTTTGATTCGTTTTCTTGCTTTTGATGGTTCTAAGTAATGAGTGGTAGCTGGTTTTTTCAAAGTATTAACTGGAAACATTTCTAAAAATAGTTGTTTTATTTTTTCAGAATCGATATTTCCAATCACAAAAATATCAATATAGTCACTATTTAAAACACTCTCGTAATAGGAATATAAGTTAACCTCATCGATTTCTTCTAAGTCTTCTAAGTACCCAATCGAACGAAGTGCGTATGAAGCTTTATCATCCATTTCTTCTAGCAAACGATAGATAGCATATCGTCCATAGTTATCTTCTAAGGTTTCTAATCCTTCTTTGAGTGCGTTTTTGGCAACCATAAAGTTGGTTTTTTCAAAACTTCGATTGTTAGCATTAGGATGAAATAAGAAGTTTAATAAAAATTCGATTGATTCTTTCAACATTCCTTTTTCAGTATAAGCTTCGTTTAGAAAAATGCAATCAAAACTTAGTATCATATAGTTCCCAGATATATAGGTATTGGATTTTAAAATCAAGTTATAAAGTTCTTCCGTTTTGATTTCAAGTTCTCTTCTACTTGGGTATTTTAAGGAAGATTGAAGTAGTACTTCTGAGAGTAAGTTTCTAAATGTGATATCTTTTTTTTCTAGTTTTCTTTTAAAGTTTATTTTAATGGTTATTGTTTTAAATTGATCTGTTTTTATTGTATGTAAACGATATGCGGCATTTTCATATTTATTGTATTCCATCTTATCACCTCTTTTATAGTATATGTAAAAAATAAAGTTTTATAAGGTTAAGCTTGTTTCTAGGGCTAGTTCAATCATGGTTAAAAAGGCTTTTTGCCGTTCTTCTGATGTGGTTTCTTCTCTTGTTTCAAAGTTATTAGATACTGTTAGCAAGCAAGCTGCTTTTTTATGTAAGTGGTTGGCGTTATGAAATAAGGCGAAGCTTTCCATTTCTACTCCTAAGCATTGTTCATCATTATACATTTTTTTATAGTCGATTGTATCTGTATAAAAGACATCACTACAATGTATCATTCCTGTTGTAATTGGTATTTGTTTTAAGGAAGCTGTAAATTTAATTGCTTCGTTTAGTTCTTTGCTTGGATATAAAATACTATCGGTTGTGCCATCTTGAATTTTGGCAAACGTTGAATCAGAGTATGTACTTTCTACTAATACGACATCATATAAGTTTAGTTTTTCGGTATAAGCTCCAACGGAACCAATACGGATAATGTTTTCTACATCATAGTCATGATAAAGTTCATAAGAGTAAATTCCCATACTAGGGCAACCCATTCCAGAGGCCATGATAGTAATTTCCTTGGCTTTGTAAGTTCCTGTATAGCCGAATATTCCTCTAACTTGGGTTACAAGTTTGGCATTGTCTAAGTAGGTTTCAGCAATCATTTTTGCTCTCAATGGATCTCCTGGCATAATCACAGTACTAGCGATTTCTCCTTTTTTAGCTTCGATATGTGGTGTCATAAAATTCCTCCTCTATTTGTTTTTTTAACTCTTCTTTTTCTTCTTCTTTCATAAATGCGTGATCAATTGCGTTTAAGTTACACTTTTTTAAGTCTTCTAATGTAAATTGGAATAATTTCATTGCATCTTCATATTCTTTGGTGAGCGTAATGTTAGATACTGTTCTATTGTCTGTGTTAATTGATATTGCTGTTTTTCGGTAAAGTTGTTTTAATGGATGATTCTTTTTTTCAGATACAACTTTTGTGTTACAGTTACTTTCAGGACAAATTTCTAATAAAATATTTTGTTGATTTAATTTTTTTATGGTTTCTTCATTTTGAATAGCAGCAATTCCATGACCAATTCGTTTTGGCTTAAAAAGAAGAGCTGATTCTATACTATGGTAATCAGAAGCTTCTCCTACATGAATGGTATAAGGAATTTGTAATTCTTTGGCTTTTTGAAATAGTTCTTGAAATTGTTCTGTTGGATATTTTGATTCATCTCCCGCTAAATCAATGGCAACTACTCCTTGATTTTGGAAAGTATGAGCTAAAAAAATGGTTTCTAGGTTATGTTTGTTTTGATTTTCTATATCTTGTCTCATACAACACAATATGAAATTTACTTTGATTCCCCCTACTTGTTTGGCTCCCTCTAAAACGGCTTTTACTATTTTTTCTTGTGTTAATCCTAAATTAGTATGTAATAGTGGGGCAAAACGTATTTCGGCATAAATAACGTGTTCTTTTTTTAAGTCTTCTAAAAGCTCATGGGTAATTCTTTTTAAGTTTTCTTCTGTTTGCATCACTTTTAATGGAAGTTCAAATTTTGTTAAGTAGTCCGTTAGTGATGTAACATTTTCATCACATACCATTTTTTTATAAGCTGTATCAATATCCATATGTAATAATTGAGCTACGGTTTCCACTCTAACAGATCCATCTAAGTGTAAATGTAGTTCAATCTTTGGAATATCCTTTATTATTGTTTTCATATCTCACCTTCTTATTCATTGTATCATAATTTCTTTTAAATTTCATTATATGGATAGCAAAATATATTTAAAATTTTCATCAAAATAAATATTGATAAGATTACATGAAAGAGGTACAATGTAATGGAGATACATTTTGATAGTTAGGTGTTTTACTCTATTCTATTCATCAATAGATGATAGAGAAGAGGTGATTTCTATGATTGAAAAAATTATAGAAAGGATTAATT
>CAYYCR010000049.1:0-11161 GCA_964470385.1 uncultured Muribaculaceae bacterium
ATAAGTATATCATTCTTTTTATATCAATTCAACTAACTTGAAGAAGAACCACTTTATTTTACACTCTCTTTCATTCCTTCTGATTCATAATAATCTGAGCTTTGACAGTATGTTTTTTCTTTTTACCAGAGTAGTACTCCCTTTGCTTTTCTGAATCTTTTGGTCTTTGAATAATACATTCTGTTACATCGACAAGTTGTTCACTATCTTCACCTAATAACTCTATATCAACTACTCCCTCAAAAGATTCAAACAGGATTGATTCTGTCCAATCGACTCACCTAAAATCATTTTACTCGTCTAAGCCATACATATTGCCTAAAGAAAAAATGTAGGATATTCTCTGTAATAGGTAAGTGTCATTAAAATTATATCCTCTAAACATAGTTTTGGAGTAGGACCTCCATGACTTCGTTTTTCCTTAAAATGTGGCTCAAAGACTTCAACTAATATTTCGAACAAAATTCTTGATATCCAACTGCTCTTTTAAATTTTCCATCTTTCATTTTTTTGAGTTTTTTATACTTCATTCTTCATCTTCTCCTATTCTAAGGATAACATGATTGAAGCTATTATTCTATTCTTTTTTAGTTACGCAAGAAGTCTATTGATATGTATTTAATGAATCTAAGCCTCTTTCGACACATTCTACAAAAGCATAAAAACTTTTCAAATCTATACATATATATACCTTATTCATTTTTATCCATCCATAATATTCAATATAAATTATACCAAACATTCGTTTATTTGACAATTGAACATATTTTGAATTTCGTAAGAAATACTATATAGTTCCATTCTATATAATAATGTCAATCATCCATAAAAAAGCAAATCATATCAATTCTAATGATTTGCTTTTATAAATTGAAATTTGTTAATCAAACAAATATTTTTGTTTTTCTTTCATCCGCTCACAATCCTAAATTTTACAACGTCACAAAATTACTCTTATTAAACATATTTTAGCAATCAAAAATTAATAAATCTAATCTTAATAATACAGATTAAGGAATATATATTTTGCATATTTCACTATTTAAAGCAAGTGGTAACCATTCAAGTTTTTGATACTTTTTCATTATTTCCATCCCCCAGAGAATACCAACAGTATCTATTTCTTGCTGAATATTTTCTTCTGTAAGTTCTTCTTCTGTAAGATGCTTGTTATTTTTATGTATCCATCCATTCCACTCTGTACTATTAATTAGAAGTGCTTTCCTTTCCTCAAAAGTTAAGTTATTGGGAATTTTCTTATTTAATCGATATTTCGCTAATTCACAAATAGGGATTACTTTTTCACGTGAATTGTTTTTTTCTCTTTCAATAGCTTCTTGTAGTTGTTTTTTAAATGCCATTTCATGCAATTCTGGTTGACTATTCCAGTAGTCATTTAGTGCCTTTTCTTCATTACATTGCATTTCTTCTATGCGTTTATATTCTGTATTCTTATAAATAACAATATATGGGCTCTCACTAGTTGTTGGTTTGTTTCCCTCCCATAGTTGTCCTGCTATAGGAGATTTAACCATAAAAATTGATGAGCCCAAACTATAGTCAATTTTTGATATATCTTGATATTTAGTAACCCATGAATCATTACGATAGTATATATTTAGTAGATATAATGCAGCTAAAGCATGAAGAAACGCTTTTACATTCCCCTTTTGTAATGATAAATATCTATCATGCTTTACTGCTTGATAAGCTTTTTCCCAATAAGTCCCCTGCCTTTTATGAGCGTTCTTTAGAGGTTTTAAAATACAATTTTCTTCTTTTGCTAAATTAAAAAATGGAGCTACAATCATTACAACTTTATTATGTGTTTGCCATTTCATATCAATTAATTTCAAACAATCTTCATCAAAATAAAGATTCTTATCCCCTCTTGATTTTGTACCACCATTGTCAAAATACAATTCTTTCGATATAGCTTCGATTTGGACGCAACAACGCACCAATAAATCAGCAATATAAGGAGAAAAAGTTTCAAGCTGTGAATTACATGATTGAGTAGCTATACTACCATTAGAATTTGTCTGTACTTCATCAGTAAAGAAAATGTATTTAGACAATTCTATTAATTCTTTTTCTAAATTTAAATATGTTTGCCAAAAAATATCTGATTTTTTCATTTTCAACACTCCTCTTAAAAACTAAACAAAATTACTATTTATCCACTTAATACAAATATATCATAACATATAGATATTTTGAATGCCAAATTATATATTTATAGTATTACTTACATAACGATTAATTTAATATATAAAAAACAGATATTACTATCTGAATAATTATCATAATTTTAAAAAGTTTGACTATCAACAACACCTATATAATGAATGAACTGTCCGAATTATGGGGGACAGTTCAGTTATTTATGTGTGTTTTTACTTATTATTTGTCGTCTTCGTAATAATAATCGTCTTCTTCTAAATCTCCATCTTCTTCTAAATCACAAGGATCACATTCATCCTTTCTAATTAATTCTTTTTGCCATTCTTCTAAACAATAAGTATCCATTTCATCTTCTGATTCTTGTTCTTTTTGGGATTGTTCTTCTAAAAAGGAAAATAATCCAAATGCTTGTGAACTTTTCTTTTTGTCAGTTCCAAACAAATCATCAAATAATCCCATTATTACCTTCTCTTTCTTCTTGTTTTTTATAGCCAGCACCCTCAAGAAAAGCACCAATAAGCATAAAAGGTAAAAACGGTAATAATAACCACGTTAAGCCACTAAATCCACTATTTTTCTTTCTCACAATTATTTTCTCCTATGTCTTATTTATTCAATATTAGCACTCATTAACTCTGCTTGTTTTATAATTATTGATACTGCCGATTCTGCTTCTTTTGTTGGATATTCATATATCCTTAAAAGTCTTTTAACAACTTTTCGCATATATGCTCTAGCAGACTCTTTTTTATCCCAATCAATAGTTCTACTTTTTCTTACTGTTTCAGTTAATTCTTGTGCAAGTTTAATTAACTTTTCATCTTGCATTTCTTGTAATATAATTGGATTTTTTACAAGTGCAGTATAAAAGGCATATTCATCTTCATTAAGTCCTTTAGCAACTCCCTCATTAGAAGATTCAACCATTTCTTTTGATAATAACATAAGTTGTTCTATAACTTCGGCACTATCTATAAGTCTATTATTATACATTTTCATAATTCGCTCTAACTTTGTAGAAAAAAGTTCAGATTTTACAACATTTACTCTTTGAAATATTTTAATATTTCCAGATAATAATCTTTTTAATAGATTAGCAGCAATATTCTTGTGCTTCATATTCTTTATATTTTCCATATATTCATCTGATAATATTGCTATTTCTGGTCTATTCATTTTTGCTTTTTCAAATAAATCTATTACACCTTCTTGTTGAATCGCTTGTTCTATAATATTACTAATTTTAGAATTTATTTCCGAAATTGTAAGTTGGCCGGTTCCCTCTATTTTATTTATACCCACTTTAATTCCTTTAAAATATTCAACTTCTATTTTAGTTTTATTATCTAATAAAGTCCTTGCTAGAGTATCGGCTTGAGATAACGCACTTGCTTCTGTTACAAAATCCTTTCGTTCAGATTCTTCAAACCCCAAAACATAATTTATACCATCTGATAAACTTTTTAATCTTTCTTGTGGTGTTCCATTCAAAAAATTACTATAATCAAATCCATAGAACATATCTCTCATAATTTCCAATTTTTCCATTAGAATATCATAAGCCTTTGATAAATCTGATATTTTATCTTTATCTCTATTTGTATATTGATTTAATGCTTCTTTCAATTCTGTTCCAATTCCAATATAATCTACTATCAAGCCTGCTTCTTTGTCTTTATAAACTCTATTAACACGAGCAATGGCTTGCATTAAGGTATGACCTTTCATTGGTTTATCTAAATACATTGTTGATAATGACGGAACATCAAATCCGGTTAGCCACATATCAACTACAATAGCAATTTTGAAATGACTATCTTTCTTTTTAAATTCTATTGCCATTTCTTCTCTATATTGTTTGTTTTTTACAATATTGTGCCATTCTTCTGGATCATTATTATTATCAGTAAGAATTACTTTTACTTTTTCTTTCCAATTAGGTCTTTGATTTAGTATTTCTTGATATAAATGTATAGCAGTTCTTCTGCTCATTGAAACTATCATTGCTTTTCCTGTTAAGATATCTTGTCTGCTCTCATAGTGGTTTATAATATCTTCGGCTAACATTTTTAATCTTTCTTGAGAGCCTATAATAGTTTCTAGCCTTGACAATTCTTTCTTTGATTTATCAACTATATCAATAGTTGTTTGATCAGTATCTACTAAGTTTTGATATTCTTCATCAACCTGTTTTAATAGTTCCTCATCTAAACTTAATTTAGCAACTCTATTTTCATAATATATTGGAACAGTTGCACCATCTTCAACTGCTTGTGTCATATCATATATATCTATATAATCGCCAAAAATTTCTCTTGTACTTCTATCTGCCAAATCAACAGGTGTACCTGTAAATCCAATAAATGTTGCATTAGGAAGTGCATCTCTCATATTTTTTGCATAACCATATCTAAAATTTCCTGTTTTGGTATTAAACTTGGCAGTTAAACCGTATTGACTTCTATGTGCTTCATCTGCAATAAATATAATATTTTCTCTATCACTTAATATATCATTACCCTCTTCAAACTTTTGAATAGTTGTAAATATTATTCCACCTGCATTCACTCGCAACAATTCTTTTAATTGACTTCTATTTTTAGCATTAACACAAGTTTGTGGTAATATTTCTCTATTACAAGTTGCAAAAGTCTTAAATAATTGTTCATCTAAATCATTTCTATCAGTTAATATAACAATGGTAGGATTATCTAAACTTCTTTCTTTTAGTAGGATACCTGTATAAAATACCATAGCAAAACTTTTTCCAGAACCTTGTGTATGCCAAACGACACCTGCCTTTCTACTTTTTTCAGAAAGTGCTTTTTTTGTACTATCTATTGCTTTTCTAGCTGCAAAATATTGATGATAACCTGCAAATATTTTTATCATTTGCTTTTCGCCATTTTGAAATACAATAAAATTTGTAATTAAATCTACGATTCTATCTTTTTGAAATACCCCTGTTAATAAAGTATCAACTTGATCAAATAATTCTTCTGGATATTCACCGTCTTTTGATTTCCAAATCATATATCTTGTAAAGTCAGCAGTAATTGTTCCTACCCTTGCATTTATTCCGTCACTAATTACATTAAACGCATTATAGTAAAATAAACTTTTTACATCGTGTTGATAGTTTTTAATTTGATTATAAGCATTTTCAATAGTTGTATCTTCTTTCATAGCATTTTTAAGTTCAAAAACAATCATTGGAATACCATTTATAAATATTATTATATCTGGTCTTTTTGTTTTATATTCTTCGATTGTATATTGATTTATAACCATAAATTTATTATTTTCGGGATTAGTTCTATCTATTAAATTGGCAGTAAAAGTTCTATCCCCTTGAATAGGAATTTCTACGCCACCATATAATAATTTGTTGAATTCCATATTTGCTAATGTTAATTCTACATTATTAAAATCTTTTATTTTTCTATAAACCTCTTCTGCTATATCATAAGTAATACCAGTATTGATTTTAAATAAACTTTCAAATAAAACATCCTTTAAGATTACTTCTCTATAATCTCTTTCTATGTCTGGTCCATAAATATGAACATACCCCATACTCTCTAATTGCTCAATTATAGCATTTTCTACTTGTTCTTCATTGAACATTTTGAATCTCTCCATTCCATTTCTTGTTATAAAGTCGTTAATATACTATATATTTTATCATATTTTGTCGTTTTTTAATAGGTGTCACATACAAATAACTATTTGTATGACTAAATTTCAATATTATCTAGGTCAATTTCTCCATTCATTAACTTTGGCAATAATGTGTTTCGTAGTTGTTCTAAATTATGTATTTCTTGTTCTAATTCTTTTTGCAATTTTAACATTGGATCTATTTTATTACAAAATTCATTTTGTTTTTCTAATGATATTTTATCTATTTGATAAGAAGTAAAATAACCTACTTTCATATTTGGTCTAACAGATGTTTCGCTATCTATTCTATGGATATAATCATAAAAATCTTTAGTTTTAGTACACATATAAATATATATAGGATTATATTTATTGTTCACTTTTAGCCTTATAAGTCCATTATTACAAACGATTCTCTCATTATCATCAATGATTTTTGTAATACCATTAACTGCTGTTCTTGTAACCACAATATCTCCAAGTTCAAGTTTGTAATTTTCAAAGTCTTTGCCAGTCATTTCAGTAAATCCCCACTCATAGTATTTTCTGTTATTAGTCATATCTCCTACTCTTATACATCTTATTCCTGTATCATAATCAACTATTGGGGCTCTTTGAATTGCGTCTGCACCTGTTCCTATCTTTTCCACGCAGTCTTTTAAATATATTTTCTCTGAACTATCTTTATTTTGTTTCATAAACTCTTTAAATAAAGTTAATGCCAATTCTAACAAATTATTATTTGTTGCAATATTTTCTTTTATTTTATTATTTATATTGGATATGATATTTGCTATTTTTATTTGATTGTTTTTTTGTGGTATTTCTATTTCTAAATCGTTAATAATACTTGGAGATATATTTGCTTGCCCTCCAGAACTTGTTGCTCTTTGTATAAAATATAATTGATATTTCCAAGAAGACAATAAATATGCTAAGAATCTGCTATCAATTTCTTTGTTTGGAGTAAGTATAGATAGTCTTTGATTCAAATAATATTCCCCATCTAAATCAAATAATGCGACTTTACCAACCCAACTATCTGGTGTTCCCTCAATTCTGTTTCCTGTCATTGTTATGATAACATCATTTTTATTTATTTTATATTTTTCATTTACTTTTTCTTTTGTTATATAACTTAATTCATCAACCAGAATTTTATTTGGTTTGATATTTTTTATCTTTAAAACAGGAACACCTTTGTCGGTAAAGTCTTTACCTTTAAAAGCACAACCATTTTTAATAGTTATATGATCACCTAATCTTATTTTTTTAAATTCCATACCCTATTGCTCCTAACAATTTCTTTAATTCTTCAGTTAGTTCTTCTGAGCGTTTAATATGTTGAGATAATTCTTCAGTTAAATTTTTCATCTTTTCTTCAAATGGAATACCATCATCATCGACTTCTTCTGTCCCGACATATCTTCCTGGCGTTAATACATAATTATTTTCTTTTACTTCCTCGTATGTAGCAGATTTGCAAAATCCAAGAATATCTTCATAGTTTTCATTTTTTCTCCAATTATGATAAGTATCTGCTATTTTTTGTATATCTTCTTCTTTTAATTCTCTTACTTTTCTATCTATCATTGTACCTAGATTTCTTGCGTCTATAAATAATATTTTATTTTTATTATTTTCAAATTTCTTTCTTCTCATTATCCAAAGACAACAAGGAATACCAGTAGCATAGAATAATTGACTAGGCATTGCTACAATACATTCAACTTTATCATCATCTATCATATTTTTTCTTATAACGCCCTCATTTGATGTATCACTAGATAACGATCCATTTGCGAGTACAGTTCCTGCAACCCCCTTTTCTGGGTTTAAATGATACAACATATGTTGAAGCCAAGCATAGTTTGCATTTCCTGTTGGAGGAACTCCATATTTCCATCTTTGATCTTCAGTAAGTTTTTCTCCTCCCCAATCAGATATATTGAAAGGTGGGTTTGCTAATATGTAATCTGCTTTTAAAGTTTTATGTAAATCATTGTGGAATGTATCTGCGTTGTGTCCACCAAGATTCCCGTCAATTTGTCTAATTGCAAGATTCATTTTTGCTAACTTCCAAGTAGTCGGATTAAGTTCTTGTCCATATATCGCTATGTCGTTTATATTTCCTTGATGTTCTTTAATAAACTTCGTTGACTGAACGAACATACCTCCAGAGCCACAAGCAGGATCATATACTCTACCATTAAATGGTTCTATCATTTCTACTAATGTTCTAACAATACAAGCTGGAGTATAGAATTCTCCACCGCCTTTTCCCTCTGCCGAAGCAAATTTACTTATAAAATATTCATATACCCTACCGAGCATATCCATTTCTTTGGCTTTATTTGTTCCCATTTCTAAATTAGTAAACAATGTAACTAACTCTCCTAATCTAGTTTTATCTAATTCTGGTCTAGCATAGTTTTTATTTAGAACACCTTTTAGTCTAGGATTTTCCTTTTCTATTAGTTCCATAGCATTGTCTATAACTTTTCCATTTTCTGGGCTATTAGCATATTGCTTAATATAATTCCATCTTGCTTCTTGAGGTACCCAAAAAATATTTTCTGATATATATTCATCAACATCTTCTTCATCTGCATAAGGATCTGCTTTCAATTTCTCATATTTTGTTTCAAATGCATCTGACACATATTTTAAGAAGATTAGTCCTAATGCAACGTGTTTATATTCACTTGCATCCATACTTCCTCTTAACTTGTCTGCTGCTAACCATAATTTATCTTCATAACCTAATGTAGTGCTACTACTATTTTTATTTGACATTTTTACTCCTCCAATTTCAATAAATATTTCAAGGTTTTTGCTCTATTAAATTATAACATTTTACACCTTTTTTTTCTATATCACTACAAGAAATTATCTATTAACATTCTAAAAAAATTCTTGTTTCAGTAAGTGCTTCTTTTAAAGAAGTTTTTGTTAACTTCAATTCATTACTATCTGTTGCTCTTATAACTTTTGGATATTCTTCCTGATTATTTTCAAGCATTGCAATGATACTACTATTATTTCCTATCCCTGCTCCTTTGTGAGGTGTTGTGCCAAATATAATATCAGAATACCTATTGCTATATCGTAATCTGCCAAAATTATAATTGGTATCCTCATCATACGAAACATAATCTAGCCTTTCAGAATCAATGTTAAGATTCTTACAAATACCATCAATATATTTCTTTTTAATGTTTAAATGTCCAACTATTAGTATCTTGCTTGAATTCAAGTCTATATACGCATAACTTTCTGTTTGTGGCAATACAAAGCCATATTTTTTCAAAATTTTATTTAATTCTTGTTTACTACTTCTATTCGTTATTGTAATTTCACTATCAATTTTATTGTGGATGGAATCAAGTAGTTCTTCTAACTCTTCTATATTTAACATACTTGCTCCTTCCTAAAATTCTTCATTAGTCATATCTAAAAGATTTTGTTCTAAACTTAATAGTTTATTTTTCATTATTTTTATTTCATCATTTTTTGCTAAATATCTATTTACAATTTCATTTTGTTCATTCATAGATGGTACAGGAACATTTATTTCTTTAAATAAACTTATATTTATAGATGGCAATACTCCTCCACTCCTTATAGAGTTTAAAATTGCAGTTCCTTTATTACATTCAAAAAACATTTTTAGATAGTATGGATTTATTATTTTTGTATTTAACCTTAATATTGTAAAATTACCACTTGGAATATATCTCTCATCATTTTTAACACTAGCAACTGCAAATTTTGTTGTTGTTCCTTTTAAAGTAACTAGCAAATCTTGATCTTTTAATAAATATCTGTCCATTTTATCGTTTTCTGGATAAATACTTGTTAAATCTTTATCTATTTCTCCATTTGTAATATTAGTTATATTGATAATTTTGTATGGATCTATATTATTTTTATTTTCAGAGTATTGACTTATTTCTGATGTTGATACTTGATAACCTCTAAACAATTCATTTGTAACATCTTTTAATTGTTTTGGATTTTTGATTTCTATTATTTCAGCATTCATATAATTATTAGATAATAAACTATAATTAGACTTTTGAGTTTCTGACTTTTCTACAATTTTAGTAATATCTGTTTCTTTATCTGATAGATACTCTTTAAAAATATCATCAACCTTTAATTGGTTATTTGGCTTCCCTACTTCAAATAACTTATTAGCATTTATAAACTTAATTTTGTTATTGTTTCGACTCAACACAAGCAAAGTAGTTTCAATCGCAGTATTACTAAATAGTTTTCTGGGTAGAGAAATAACACTTTCTACAAATCCTTTTTCGATTAGTTCTTTTCTTAACTCTGTATCTGGTTGTTTAAATAATCCACCGTTAAACATTAAAACAACTGCTTTTCCTTTTTCAGCCAAGTTATTTATAACATTACTTACAAAAGTCCAATCTGATGTAATTCTTTTTGTAAATTCAATATTCAATTCCCTATTTAGATTATTAATTTTGTCTAAATCATTTTGTTCAATTTTTATATTGAAAGGTTGATTACAAAAAATTTTGTCATATTTTTTGTCAGATTTATAATCAAAAATATTAGAAGTAATTATTTTAGATTTTACTTTTAATGCAGATAATCTTTCTTGTGCTAATGTACTACTATTATAATTTATTTCTATTCCTGTATAACTATAATCTTTTTGTTTTTTAGCATAATATGATAAGAAGTTTCCTGTATAAGAACATATATCTAAAACATTATTTCCATTTTCAGTTTCTAATATCTTATATACCAGTTCATTTATAGTTTTGGGAGTAGATGAAGTAAATCTTGAATATAACTCATAATCTTCGCAAATCACATCTACTAGTTGTTCTTCACTTAACTTATCAAGATAGTTGATTATGTTAATTAAGTTTGATTCAACGATAATGCTTCTACAAGAATTACATATATTCCATATAAAGTCTTGTTGCTCCTTTGTTCCCTGTTGCAAAAGAACATTAATTTCTTTAGTTGTAGTAATGTTTGCAAAATTATTTTTCATTACGTATTTCGCATTCCAAAATAAATAAGAAATGCTTGTAATTGCTTCTTGCAAATCATTGATTCCTAAATATGCTTCTGTATTCTTCTTAAATAACTCAATAATTTCGTTTCTTTCATTTATTGACATTTTACGCCTTCTTTCTATTTGTGGTGGCTCCACCCCGCTTGACAAAACTATTATATATTACATTTGGGGTGCTGTCAACCCTTTAACACAAAATTGGGTGTAAATTTTTTTTGTAGGTAAATGGTGGTTATCGGTAAATACTATCAACCA
>CAYYCR010000050.1:0-11036 GCA_964470385.1 uncultured Muribaculaceae bacterium
TGATCTACTCCGTCTTAAAATTTTAGCATAATCAACTAACTTGAAGAAGAACCAAAATATTGTGTAAAATTAGCTATATTAAAAGAAATTATTAAAGTAACTAAAATATGAAAAAAATACTAATTAATATCGTTTTCTATCGTAAAAAAATGAATCTTATACATTTATTTTAAAAAAATAGAAATTTTAACAAAGCAGAAAATTAACTCTAAATTGTTCCCAATAAATATTTTCATTTTTCTATTAATAATCATCCATAAATTAACATAGTTCTAATTCCATAGTAGCTTCTTCATCGTTGATATATAAATGGGCGAAAGCCCCATTTACAAAAGTTAAAACAGGTGGAACATGACCTAAATCCGCACCTACTATAATTGGAACACCAAATTCTTTTAAACTTTCTAAAACAGCATCTTCAAATGATATATGATAATAACTTGTTTTTACCATTGGTCTTCCAAAAATGAAACCTTTTGCATTAGAAAACCAACCTGCTTCTTTTAATTGCCATAGTCCTCTGATTAATGCTTCACTAGATAGTTCACAACAATCAAAATACCAAATTATTCCCTCTTTATATTGTTTTATAAATTGCTTGGTAACATCGTAAGATGTTCCAACTATATTGAGTAATACATCCAAACATCCCCCTAGAAGTCTTCCGTCTAATGTTACATTATTTTGACTATTTAAAACTTTCCATTCCACCTTTTCTCTTAATTGAAAGGTTTCCGTTCCTGTTATATATGAAAAAGGTTCTGATTCATATCGTGATTGGCTTTTTTGAATAATTGCTGCACCTTCTAAAAATTTTACATTATTCGTTAAAGTGTCATGCCATGGATTCATGCCAAAGGTTCCAAAATTATACCCATAAATCGTAGCGATATTGGTATGTGTTGTAATCAAAAATAATAATCCCGTTGGATCAGAATATCCTTGTATCCATTTTGGATTTTTCTTTATCACTGAGAAATCTAAAAGTGGTAAACATTCTACTAAAAAATCTCCTCCTGTTACACACCAAAGCATTTTTATATTTGGATTTTCTAAAGCATTCATAATTTCTTCTGCTCTTTTTTCTTTGGTTGTACTTCTCCCTATTTTACTTTGATATAAATAAGGACTTTCTATGATATTATAATTTTTATTTTTCATATTTTTAATAGCACTTTTCATACGTTGTTGTTTGATTTTATCAGTGATTCCATCTGATGGTGCAATTAAAGCAATGGTATCGTGTTCTTTTAAAAATTCTGGATAAATCATATTATCACCCTTTCTATTATTTATGATGGCCTAATTCTATGGTAGGAATTTTTTCAATGTTTTCCATTAACTCTTTTATAGAAATTTCATCTCCACTATTAAATGGTTGAATTTCTAATTCCTGATTAACAGAAACCGTTCCAGCAAAAACAAGATAGTCCAAATCTATTTGTCTTAAAACCGATAACACATTTTCCTTTTGAATGTTGGTTAAACTTTCTGGATAAAACATAGAAATTCCAAAGTCGTCTATAATAAAGATAATATAACCCTCCCTTGCTGCTACACAAGAGCTAACATATTCATCATTTTGATCAATGCCAGGAAAATCTAGAAAACGTTGATATAAGCATTCAAAATGATATTTTCCAGTCACATCAATTTCTTCTATATCTCCTTTTGGTGATACAATGAGTATCGCTCTTGAACTTTTAAAGATGGTTAATTTTTTTAAATTTGCTTCACTATCACGATATTCTAAATACTGTATTTCTTTTATCACTTTTACTCACTTCTTTTTCTATTTGAATGATTTTATTATATCATTAAATCATAAATATACCAAAAAAATTTATCACTCTTTATTAATGTATAATTCTTGTCTTTTTTTACTTTTTATGATATAGTAACACCTAATACTTTAAGGGGGAATACTATGAGAGAATTTAAACAATTATTTGAAGCATTCGGTTATACTTTTCCAAGTGCTGATGTTTTAGAGGATGTCTATTTATTTTATAAATATTATAACAATAAAGCAAACAAAGGAGTTTCAGCAATTTTACTAGAGGGGGATCCTGGTTGTGGGAAAACTTTTTTATCTGAAGTTTTTAGTCAATTTTTAGGACCAAATACAGAATATATTTATACGCAATGTGTAGAAGAAACAAATAGTGATAGATTAATTGCTACTTATAATGTACCTGCCATTGTAAAAGGAGATGCTGATGCGTCTGTTGCTGAGGGAATTTTAACAAGAGCTATCAATTTATCGAATCAAGGTAAAAAAGTGGTTTTAACAATAGATGAGTTAGATAAAGCGAGAGAAGTTTTAGATTCCTACTTTTTGGACTTTTTACAAAATGGAAAAATTGAAACTTCCAATAATGAAATTTTATCTTTAACAGAAGAGGGAAGAAAAAATTTATATGTAATTCTTGCCAAAAACAATGAAAGAAATTTATTAGATGCCTTACTTAGAAGATGTTCTGTAATCAAACTTCCACCTATGCCACCTGTATTAGCCTATAAAACATTATTAAAAAAGTTTGAAACTACCGAACATGATCCAAAGTTTTTAAAGTTTATTTGTAAAGTTTATGAAGCTATTTATAATGAACAAATGAATAATAATGAAGAGTTATTATCTAGGTTACCTGCTCTTCAAGAACTAATGACCGCTATTTCCAGTGACTATGAATTATATGAAAATGGAATTAGTAGCACAAGAAGAATTAACAGTTTGATTAGAAAATTAGGAAAAGACACTGAAAGTAGAGATATTATTACCAATATATTAATCAAAAAATTCAAATATCAAAATCAGGATAGTAATTATACCAATGAACCTCTTGATTTTGATATGAATCATCCAGATGATTATATGAATACAAAAGATAGTGATAGTTTAATCGAACAATATATAGAAAAAAAAGATAACGGGGAATACATTTTTGAAGAAGATAAGTTTGACGATCCTATGAAAGATATTGCAAACATTTTAGATCATATGAAAGAAGATCAATCATTAGTTTTTTTAGATCAAGAAAATAAAGAAAAAATCGTTGAGCTTGGTATCATTGCACATCAAGATCCAAAGGCATTGGATATTTTGTTTCAAAAAATAAAGTTTAAAGGAAATCCTAATAGCAGATTTGGTTTTCTAAGTTTTGAGGATGATAGTTTTATTGGCTTAATGAAATATAAAAATACTTTGATACTGATTGCTAATAAAGAATATGTTTCTCCAAGGTTATTAATGAGGGGCTTATGTACTATCATTACTATCATTTACGATAGAGACGAAAATATTGATGTAGAACATTTATATTTTTCTGAGTTTATGGCGAAAAATTTTAAGCTTACAGGGTTAAATGCTAAAGTGTTGTCAAATATTCCAAGTCTTGTTTTAGATAAAATGAGTATGAAAAATGGGGTTCTTACCTATCAAACTCCCAATTTGAAAGTTACCTATGAGGATAATCTTAATTTCAACTATTTTAGATATTTACAAAAATATACAGCTGAACCACTTTATGATGTCATAGAAAAAATCTGCCGATTTAATCCAGAACTTGCTATTCCTGCTTCCTTTATTCATGGAAGAAAGTTTTATCCGCCAAGTGACAAAGAGTTAATTACAAGTGCTTCTAATTTTGAAATGAATAAAGCGAAATGGGAAAAACTAAAATTAGATGGTTGGGAAGTTATCATTGACGATTTTGAAGTATTGGATTTATCTTCTAATAATTATTGGGATAATCAATCTTATAATGGAACCAAGTTTGTTTTTAAATGGGAACTTGAAGAAGACCAACAAAATAAAAAAATACATATATATCCAAAATATAAATTAAAAAATGGATATTTACTTTATACTTCTGATAAAGATTTTGAAAGTAATGAGGCATTTCAACAATTAAATCCTTTTCAAAAAGAAATTGCTCTTATTGCAAGAAGCATTTTTGGAAATTTCGTTCCTCAATTTTCTATGGAAAGAAATCATGATTATTTTTCGTCATTAACAATGTCACAAATGGGAAGAATCGTAGAAAATGAGCAAAATAGAATCAGAATACCAGGTACTGGGATAGATATTACTGCCGAACAGGATTTCACTAATTATTATGATTCTATTTCACAACCCTCAGCAATCATTTCATCAAATAAAGTTTTAAAAAAGGAATTTAAATAATGAACGATATTCCTAATTTAGAAGATTTATTAACTTATGGGGATGAATATCAATATCCAGATTTAATAATGAGTGATTACTTTAAAGTTGATAAGAATAAAAAGAAAAACAATAATAAACAAGAACAATCTCAAAGCTCTGAACAGCAACCTAACGAACAAGAACAAAATCAAAATTCTGAGCAACAATCTGAGGAACAAGAACAATCTCAAAGTTCTGAACAACACTCTGATGAACAAGAGCAAAGTCAAAATTCGGAACAACACTCTGATGAACAAGAACAAAATCAAAATTCTAAGCAACAATCTGATGAACAAGAGCAAAGTCAAAACTATGAACAACAATCTAAGAAACAAGAGCAACCTCAAAATTCGGAACAACAATCTAATGAACAAGAGCAATCTCAAAGTTCAAAACAACAATCTGATGGACAAGAACAACATCAAAGCTCTGAACAACAATCTGATGAACAAGAACAACCTCTAAATTCGGAACAACAATCTAATGAACAAGAACAAAGTCAAAGTTCTGAGCAACAATCTGAGGAACAAGAACAAAATCAAAATTCAGAACAACAATCTAAGAAACAAGAGCAATCTCAAAATTCTGAACAACAATCTAATGAACAAGAGCAAAGTCAAAGTTCTGAGCAACAATCTAATGAACAAGAACAACCTCAAAGTTCTGAACAGCAATCTAATGAACCAGAACAAAATCAAAGCTCTGAACAACAATCTGAGGAACAAGAGCAATCTCAAGATTCTGAGCAACAATCTGATGAGCAAAAGCAAAGTCAAAGCTCTGAACAACAGTCTAATGAACAAGAACAAAATCAAAATTCGGAACAACAATCTGAGGAATCAGATAAAAATGATTTTGATGACTTAATGGATAATTATGATAATGAAACTTCTAATAGAAGAGATAATGCTAATTACCAATCTAGCAATAATCCAAGTGATAAACTAAATGATATCAGTACTACAAAAATATATAAAGTTTTAAAAAAGCTCGTTTCATTAAGTTATGAAAAATATCAAAAAGGTACATATAAATATGATAAAAAAGAAATTGTGAAACATTATTTAACAAGTCAAAAATTTAGAATTATAGATGATTTAATGAGTCCAACTTTTAAACCAGATGTTTATGTATTTGATTTATCACCATCCAATAACGAATCCTTAGAAATGTATGTAAATGCAATTAGTAGTGTTGCTATCAAAAAATCGCTGATTTATCTAACTTTTAATGAACGTATCTTAAGAAAATTAGAAATCAAAAAAACAAATTCTAAAGGAATTGATATTAATAAAATTGCGAACTCTCAAGTGAGAAAATACAATCACCTTGATTGCACTATTTTTGATGAATATCGTTCATTATATGAAGAACTAAGAGAAATAAAAGACAGAAACATATATATTTTTTCTGACTTTGATATTAGTTCAGATATTTCGAAATTATCGTTGGAAAACTCTAATATTGTTTGGTTTTGTACTGAAAGAAGCAATGAAAATCTAACATCATCTAATTTCTTTTATAGAGAATATCCCTCTTCATACATTGGCTATTATGTCCAAACAAATAGAATTGAGGATATAGAAAAATTTATATTAGAAAAAAATAAAAGAAAATACAAAAGGAGGCCTATCTAATGGATCACTCGAATTTTAATAAAGTTCTCACTGAAAAATATTTTTTATTAAAAGATATTGCACAAAAATATAATTATAGCGAAGAATTACTCGATATGATGACATTTATCTATATTAGTTTTTATATGGATTTTGGAAAAAAATGTGACTTTCCCTTATATGATTTATTTAATAGAGTAAAAATCATTTATGGAACAGGAACTGTAAGCGAAATAGCACGCCAAAACGGATTTGGAACAATACCTAATGGAAGTGCAGCCGTTACTATTTTTAACCCTAACTTAAATGTTTTTCATGACCCCACTTTAAAACAAAATCCTCAAACCATTATACTAGGAAGTCATGTTGAAGAATACCTAGCAACACCTGCTTTAAAATTAGAAATGTTAACACATGAAGTTAGACATGCCTTAATGGGATATTTTAATAGCAATGTTTTATTAAACCCAAATACTTATTATATGAGAAGTGGCTTACAAGAAACATTTTATAAAAAAAATAGTGAGTTAAAAGAAAAATTGGATGTTACAAAAACAGGAACGATACTAGATGAAATTACAAACACCTATATTACTGAGGTTTTAGTAAACAGAATTATTTCATTAAAAAAATACAACATTACAAATCCTAATTTAAAAAAATATCTACAATCTATTAAAACAAACCAACCAGATGGACAATATAGGGCTCTTGGATATCATTCTGAAGTAATGCTTTTATATCCTCTATTATTAAATGAAATCTTTTTACATTTAGTAAATGAACATCAATTTGATGGTGACATTAGTATAATAAAAGAATTGATTCACAATAGTACTTCTTTATGTGATTATCAAACTTTATGCACTATGCTAGATTCTATTTATAATGGAAATGGAAGATATCCAATAGAAGTGAAAAATAAAAATATGGATTTTATCAAAAAACATATCTATGATATCAATCATATGAAATCCATTGTTTTAGATATTGATAAAAACATAAAACAAAAACAGTTAGTAAATATTCATCGGTAAAATTGTTTTTTCTAACACTTATAAGGACCAAATTCTTGTTTTCCTTAAAAATGTGTTCATTTACAAATTTCTTTTTTTGCTATCTGTAAATAATTCTTTTTAAAGTCTGAAAGTTTTCTTTATATAAAAAGAGAACTTTTTTCGGTTCTCCTTATCATTTCTTTACATAGATAATTCAAATGGTTCTGTTTGTGTTCCTTTTCCACTTACTACTTTTACATTTGCTTTGAGGAAAAGAACTGGACGAGTACGCTTAGCTACTGAAGGGTGGTAGTGATCTACCGCTCCTTTGGAATGCACACAAAACAATCCCATCTCACCATCTACTTTAGGAGTTATTGTCCACTGGTCTCCCAAAGTAGATGCTAACCAGTTATATTCCGTTCCTGCACAATATTTATTGGCATTAGCATCTTTTTGCCCCCAGTTATACATTACTACACTATCACAAACTGAATTTGTACTGCTGGTTGCATATCCATAATCACTTGGATACATTAATCCTACTTTTCCCTTCCATGTCGCACTGGTCATTACACTTGAAATAGTTGAACTTCTTTCAGCAATATAGAACTGACTTCTAGTTGATGAATTCCAGTTTGATGTTCCACCTATATTCCAAACATGAGTTTGATCAACCATTGCTTGATATGTTGTTGGTATCGTATTCCAATATGTTGTGTTAAATGTAGTTTGCAATTTAGCCTGATTCCAATCATTATATCCATACGTCCCATGTCCACCACTTGATGATGTTGGGTCAAATGCAGTAGAAGTAGAATTATAAAAAGCACCTGGATTACTCTGTTTTCCCCAATAAATAATCTTTATTTGTCCATTGAATACACCTATAATCCTGTATAATTCATTTCCAAAGTTTACATAATTGCTTGGATTTTTCCCTACAAATCGTGGATTTTTTCCAGTATCTAATGATTTTACATCAGAATTATTTTTTACAAGTTCTGTTCCTGTTTTTCCACTTGATTCAACAGTAATAGTTCTTGATTTAGTAGCTTGGTTTCCAGCTTCATCAGTTGCAGTATAAGTGATTGTATATGTTCCAGCACTTGCTGATATTGTCCCATTAGTTTTTACTGTAGGAGTATTACTAGAATCATCTGTTACCTTTACTCCTGTCATTAAATCATAATTGGTAGCTTCACTAGTCTTTATTGTTACATTGCTCATTGTTATTGTTGGAGCTATTTTATCCATTTTAATAGTATAATCTCTTGTAGAAGAATTTCCTGCATTATCAACAGTTGTTATGATTACTTTTGTACCAGCTGTATAACTTGTAATACTATTTATATTTGATGTTGTTCTTGCATGACCTGATAATGAATCACTTCCATTTACAACATTCACCGTTACATTACTTTTATACCACCCATTATTTCCTAGAGTTCCCGTAAATGTTGCTGTTCCTGCTGTTGGTGGAGTTACATCTATTTGATAAGTTCCACTACTTACACTACTATCTGAATCATATTCATCAGTTGCAGTTAAATTGATTGTATATCTTCCATCTTCGGTTAACGGTATTTCAAATTCTACACTTTTCCCACTCACACTAACATTTTTTACACCTTGAGATACTTCATCTTTTATAACTTCATATGTAAATGATTTTATATTACTATTATGACTTGCTGTAACTGTTATCGTTTGATTTTTTGTCCAAAGTTCACCTGTACTTGCATTACTAAAATTTAAGATTGGTCCCTCTGCCTTTTCAACTGTAATAATTCTTTCTTTAGTTGTCTTATTTCCCCATTCATCTGTAACAATATATGTAATCGTATAATCACCTACAGTAGAACTTAAACTACCACTTATCTGTGGTATATAATTTTTTCCATTCGTATCAGTAGCTGTTACTCCAGCTAATAAATCATAACCTGCTACTTCGGTTACTTTCAAAACAGTTTTTTCAGGAACACTAATTTCTATTGGTATTGACGGCATAGAAGAAGAATCCACCTTACAAATGTTTTCTTTATAATCGATTACTTTTACTTCTTTTTCATCAAATTGTTTAATCGCACACCATTCATCATTATAAATAGCGATTGCCATTAATCCATCCTTATCAATGGAAATCTTTCCACCCTTAGGTTTCGTCCCACTAAATTGTAAATTATCAAATGGATATTCAAAATATCTAGGTTCATCCTCTCCATCTAATATAGTTCTCAAATATTCTGCTTTTGCACTTTCTTGCATTCCATAAGCAGTATCTTTAAATGCACTTTTCCTAGCACGTACAATAATGTTTAAAACAATTGGTACGGAAATTAAAGCTATTACTGCTAGTATTACTATAACTGCTAAGAGCTCAATTAACGTAAAACCTCTATTTTTTATGCCCCCCCCCCTTGGTTGCAATTTGTTAATTTTTTCATTTTTTCACTCCTCTTTCTATTTTACATTTTACTATCTTCGCATCTTTTTTGCAACCTTTATTCGACATTATTTTTCTGCTTTACATTTACCTAATTAATTATTAGTCATAAAACTGTAACCATTTTTGATATAAAAATTTTACATTTTATTAATGTGCTAATGCAAAAAAATAGCTATCCTCTGTAGCTATTTTTGATTTTCATAAATCATTCCTTTATAATATTTCCAAGCTAAAATACGTAATACCCTGTCATTAATTACTTCTTCACTAATCGTTTTATTATTAAGAGCATCTTTAATTTCTTTTATACTTTTTTCATAATCACTTACAATTAATAAGTCATTTCCTGCTTCTATTGCTTTTACAATAGGATTATCTATATTTTCTATAGCTCCCATGGATAAAGAATCCGTAATGATAACTCCAGTAAATTTCAAATCTTCTCGCAACATATTATGAATGGGAATGGATAATGAAGCGGGATTTGCAGAATCTATATTCGTTACGACATTATGACTAACTAAAACAGCTTCTGCTCCTACCTTAATTCCAGCCTCAAATGGAGGCAAATCATTTTTCACAATACTATCATAAGTTCTTGAATCTGTAACACTACTAGTATGAGTGTCTGGATTATTTCCATATCCTGGAAAATGTTTTAATGTATAAGAAACCGTTCCCCCTTTACTGGCTTCTATCACTGTTTTCGCATAGTTAGAAGTAATTTCCGTATTTTCTTGTAATGATCTAGGATACATATAATCACTTGGTGTTACCGAAACATCAACAACAGGAGCTAAATTTAAATTGATTCCTAGTTCAGCTAAGATCAAACTCTTTGAAACAGTATCTGATTTAATTGCTTCTAATCCACCTTTTTTATATAATTCACTTGGAGAAGAAAAGGGAGTGGAAACTAAATTAGGATTGCTACTAACACGAACAACACTTCCTCCTTCTTCATCTACTGCAATCAGAAGTGGTATTTTAGAAACATTTTGAAATTCTTTTATCATATTAATTACTTCTGTTTTACTTTTGTCTTTAAAATCTTTGGCAAATAATAAATAACCACCAAATTGATTCGTCTTAAGATCCTCTACGGCATTTTTATCAGGTAAATGAACCAATAATAGTTGACTAATTTTTTCATCTAAAGTCATCGTATCCAATTTATTTTGAGCAAATGTATAATAATCATTGAAAATTCCTTTGTCTGGTTTTACTAAATTTTCTTTTGGACTTGTAGCCCTTGAATAATCTTTGATAGAAATATCTTGCACATCTTTATTAGAATCTAATAGTCCTGTATAACTGATGACAACATCATCTCCAACTTCTAAAATGAAGTCTTCAATTTTAAATTTATAAGTGACATCATTATCATCTTGCACAATAACATATTCATCATTAGCTGAAAGAACCATACCACTTACTTGTTTTAATGTTTCCTCCTTTTTTCCCATAAAAGAATATGTTAAAGTTCCAATCATTAAAACAGCAAACCCTATGATTCCTATCCACATTTCTTTTTTCACAAGCTTTCATTCCTTTCTCTCGCTTTCTATTTCATATTATTCATAAAAAACAAATCCATACCGATTTTACATTAGAAAATTTAATATTTTATGATAACTTCCTTTAAACTATATTTTTTATATTCTATTTTGAAATACTAGTTCTTCTTTCATTATAACATTAGAAAAAAATGTGTCAACCACCCTGCACTAAAGTACAGGGCTTGTTAGAGTGCTGAAAGCACGTTA
>CAYYCR010000051.1:0-11018 GCA_964470385.1 uncultured Muribaculaceae bacterium
ATCCAAAAGAGTCGTTTTCCCATGATCAACATGTCCCCTAATCGTTACAACAGTAGGACGTTTTTTCCAATCCTCTTCTCGCTCTATAATCTCAAATTCTTCAAAATTTGTTACATCGGTTGCTCCTTCCTTTTTTAATTCCTTTTGGTAATCCAATACCAAAATTTCAGCATTTTCAAAACTAATTGTCTGATTGATCGTTGCCATAATTCCTAACCCAAACAGTTTTTTGATTAACTCTGCACTTCCTACTCCTAAAGAAGTGGCTAAATCACCAATGGTCATTCCCTCTTTATAAATAATGACATTGTCAAAAGCACATGTGGCATTACTCATCAATTTTTCTTTATTTTTATACATTGCTTTTTTCTTACTTGCTAATTCTTTTTTATTACTTTTGTTACCCATAACTGGCTTTTTCTTCGGCTTAGAAGCTCCTTTATCCATATTTTTACTTTGCACTACTTGTGCTGTTACTTCTACTTCATCAATCAGTTCTTCTTCGATATCACTATCTAAATTGTTATCTAACATAACAATGTCATCTTCACTTAACATATCCTCTTCATTCGTACTTTCAATTCCTAATTCTTCACATTTTTTTAGGATTTCTTCTACAGTTCTACTTACATCATTTGCATATTCTAATACACTCATCATAAAGTACGCACCTCACTCTCTATAGTTTTATTACAACCTCTTTTCCTACTGGTTCATATTTCCGGTAAGTTACTTTGCAAGTATCTAAAATTTGTTTCGATATCGTATTGGAATCGGTTCCATTATATTTGTCACTTTCATAAACCACTTCTTTAATTCCTGCTTGAACAATAGCTTTGGCACAATCATGACAAGGAAATAAAGTCACATAAAGTGTCATTCCTCTTACTGACACAGGAGAATTTAATATGGCATTAAATTCTGAATGGCAAACGTATACATATTTGGTTTGGTATTGATTCCCCTCCCTTTTATCCCAAGGTATCAAATCGTCAGGATAGTCTTGTGGAGAACCATTATAACCAAGGGAAACAATATGGTGGAACGCATCTACAATACAAGCTCCTACTTGGGTGTTGGGATCTTTACTTCTCTGTGCTGAAAGTTTCGCGATTCCCATAAAATATTCATCCCAAGAAATATAATCTTTTCTTTTCATATATTACTCCTATTTTACTAATTCTTTCAATTCTTCAAAAATAGAATCTGGTATTTCTGTTTCCAAATGATGGCCTAAAGCATTTCCCTTTTTTGCTTTTTCAAATACAGATAAATCTTTTTTTAAATAAGCTCCATGACCATTCATTTTTCCTGTTAAATCAACTTTAACAGTCCCCTCTGGGGTTCTAACAACTCTAACAAGTTCATTTTTGGGAAGTCGTTCTTTGGTGATAACACAACTTCGCATTGGAATTTTTTTTACTTTCATCATCTCACTCCTCTACAATGTTGATTCCATTTTCTTTGGCTTCTTCTAATGTTTTTACATCTAATTTATAATGGGTTAGTCTAGCTGCAAGTCTTACATTGAGTCCTTTTTTTCCAATTGCTAAGGAAAGGTTTTCTTGATTCACTACTACCATTGCTTCTTTTTTCTTCTCATCCATAATAAATATATGTAAATTTTTAGCAGGACTAAGTGCATTTTCTATAAATCTAGCTGGTTCTTTGTCATATAAAACGACATCTATTTTTTCTCCATTCAATTCTTTAATAATTTGATTGATTCTAGATCCATTTGGTCCGATACAAGATCCTACTGCATCTACATTTGGATTTTCAGAGTAAACGGAAACTTTCGTCCTATTTCCAGCTTCCCTTGCGACACTATAAATAAGAATGATTCCCTCATTGATTTCTGGAATTTCTAATTCAAATAGTCGTTTTACAAATCCATAATGATTTCTAGATAATAGAATGATTGGGCCTTTTGAATTATTTTCTACTTTGGAAATGTATACTTTAATACGAGAACCCATTTTTATTTTTTCCCCAGGAATGACTTCACTTTTTGGTAATATTCCCTGTGTTCTTCCTAAATCGATATAATAGTTTCTAACGTCTTCCATTTCAACGGTTCCTGATACCATTTCATCTTGTTTATCACTAAATTCATCAATAATGTTATTTCGTTCTGCTTCCCTAATTTTTTGGATTACTACTTGTTTGGCCGTTGATGCAGCAACTCGTCCAAAGTCTTTCGGTGTAACTTCTTCTTCAATTGTCTCCCCAACAGTAATTCCAGGTACTATTTTAGAAGCTTGTTCTAGTGTTAGATGGATTCTTGGGTCAAATACGAATGGATGGTAGATTTCTTCTTCCTCTACTTCTGCTTCTGGGTCATAATCATCGTCATCATCATCTTCCATGGTGTCAATTCCAGCTTTTAGAATCGCACGAAGTCTTTCGTCTTCTTCTTTTTCCTTTTTCTCCCAATCAAGTGCTTTTTGCTTGTCCTCTTCGCTTGCATATTTTTCATTTAACACTACTGTTTTATAAGAATAAATATGAATATCGCCTTTGTCCCGGTCAATATCAACTCTTACATTCGATAATGAATGATAATTTTTTTTATAAGCGGATGTAAGCGCTAATTCCATTGCTTCATAAATAACATCTTCTTTAATTCCTTTTTCTTTTTCTAGAACTTGAAGTGCTGTTTTAAACTCCTTATTGTTCATTTTATTCACAACCTTTCTCTTTAGAACATACATCTAATACATAAAATTCTGGAATTGGATCTTTTTCGTCTAAAATGGGATTGATTAGTTTACTAACAATAACGCAATCCTCAACATCGATAATACCATCTTTATCAATCACAACTTGTAGATTTTTGATATTTTCTTCTGTGACAAATGATACATCATCTAAACGATATCCATGCTCTATTATCGTAGGTTCTATCATTTTTCTAATTTCTTCTATCACTTTTTCACTCCTTCTAAAGGAAAGAGTGGGATTTTATGCCCACTCTCCTTTCAAATCATTTTTATTATATCATATTTTTGTGAAAAAAAAAGATTTTTTTTTAAATTCAGTTACACAATTAGCATTTTATCAGAAAAAAGAAAACATATTTTCAAGAACCATGTTATAATAATAGTGGAGATGATTTCATGGAACATACAAAAAATTTAGATATTTCTTTTAAGAATCAAAGTCGTAATATTCAAAATCATAGTGGAAAAAACATGGTATTAGGAATTGTCATTCTTAGCTTTTATTTTGTTTCTACATTTTTCGAAACAGTACCATTTTCCATTCTAAATATTGATTATAGGACACTTCCTTTGTGGATAAAAGTTACCTATTTATTCATTTATGAAATAATTCAATTGGGAGTTATTATTTTCTTACTTCGTCATGATTTAAAAGAAAATTTTCTCGATTTAAAAAAACACCATAAAGAATATTTTAACAAGTATTTTAAATATTGGTTTTTATTACTAGGATTAATGATGGTTAGCAATTTTTTAATTAATGCACTTACTCCAAATGATATTGCCAGAAACGAAGAAGCGGTTAGAGAGACTTTTGAAATCGCACCTATTTATATGTTTATTACTTCGGTATTTATTGCTCCATTTTTAGAAGAATTGGTATTCCGTAAAGGCATTCGTAAAATTTGTTCTAACAATATTTGTTTTATTTTATTCTCTGGATTATTATTTGGATCTCTTCATGTTGTCACTAACTTTTCTAGTTACTCTGAATTATTATATATTATTCCTTATAGCATTCCTGGATTTGTATTTGCTTATTTATTAATAAAAACTGATAATATTTTCGTTCCAGCATCGATGCATTTTATGCATAATGGGATTTTAATGTCACTTCAAATGTTATTATTACTATTGGGATAACTCAATAGTTTTTTTTTTTGAAATGTGCTACAATAGTAAGGGTGATAGGATGGAGCAAGTAGAAAATCAAAATGGAATCAAAAAAAAGATTGTGATTGCTTTAATCCTAGTTTTTGTTTTAGTTGTAGCAATCATTTTATATAGTCGTTATGTTGGAACAACTGGATTCATTGTAAAAGAGTATAAAATTACCAATTCTAAAATACCAAATTCTTTTTATGGCTTTAAAATTGTTCATTTGAGCGACATTCATTACGGAAGAACAATTGATAAAGAGGAATTAAAAAAAGTGATTGACCATATCAATCTTTTAAAACCGGATATTGTAGTATTAACTGGTGATTTGTTAGATCGTGAAAAGGTAATATCAGAAAAAGAAGTAAATGATATTACAAAAGAGTTAAAGCGAATCAATACTACAATTGGTAAGTTTGCTATTACAGGTGAACATGATTATAATATGAAAGAATGGTCAACAATTATGAAAAATAGTGATTTCATTAATTTAAATGATACTTATGAGTTAATATATAAAGAGGGATATGAACCTATTTTATTAGCTGGCTTGAGTACAAATTTAAAGGGGACAAAAAATGCTAAGGATAAGATTCGTCCCATTAATGATTACATCACTTCTCTTACAGAAAGTGACACAAAGTATCCTCCAGCTTATAAAATTTTATTAATGCACGAGCCTGATTATATCAAAGACATCACTTATCAAAATTATGATCTCATTTTAGCGGGTCATTCACATAATGGACAGGTACGTTTTCCTTTTATTGGGGCCATGATAAAACCAAAAGGATCAATTCAGTATTATGATGAATATTATAAGCTAAATCATACTGATTTTTATATTTCTAGCGGACTTGGTACGACGAAATACGATTTTCGGTTGTTTAATCGTCCATCTATTAATTTTTATCGTTTAACAAATAAGTAAAAACTTACAAGTCTTTTTGTAAGTTTTTTATTTCTTTAATACTTTTTGTTTCGCTTCTATCGTTTTTTCTAGTTCTGCCTTTGCAACACTATATCCAAGCATTTTTTCTTGTTGATTCATTAAGTCTGCTGAATCTTTCATATAATATCCTTTGGCTCTTGGATTTGCATATACGGTTCTTCCATCTAATAATGTAATTGATTCTATCGCTTGATGTTCACCAACAAATGAAATGACATTACCACTAACGTTCACATAATCAAATGGTACAACTTCTTTTAAAATCCCTTGTTGCATGATTGGTTTTCCATAATACCAAGAAAGACAGGATACCTCACTTCCTTCACGTTTTTTTAAGATTTGAAACACAATTTCTGCTAAATCTTTTTCCATATTTTTTCCCCCTTTCACGGACTATTAATATAACACAATTTATTAGAAATTGCAAATTGAATTTTTTTCCAATCATTTCATTTTTTTTATAATAACTTTTTTAGCTAATCATTATAAATTCATTTTAAAAATCAGGTGTCATTTTATGTTTGCCTCAAATATAATAACATTTAAAAATGCTAAAAATAATTTCTTTTCTAAATATATGAAACAAGTACCTTTTTGATCATTATGTTTTTACTATTCAGTCATATTAAAATAGAAAAATCAGATTTATGAATATAGACAAAATTCGTATTTATCATTTTTCCTACTTTTTATCAAAATATAAAAATAAAGGGCGAATTATTCACACCATTATCCTTACACATCATAAATTATAGTGAAATACAAATGAAAGGGTGGGTTATATGTGCAATAACAAAAGAGAAGAAAATTGCAATTGCATCGCTGAAATCTTAACTGTTATTAATATTCTACAACAAAATGCTGAATGTTCAGAAAATTGTTTAGATACTTGTGACAGAGGATTCTTAGGTTGTGGAGCTAGTTCTTTAGTTTGCAACACAAGACCAGTTATGTTATATACTTGTTGTGGAAATGGAACACCTTGGAAAATGCCAATTACAAAAGAGAATATAGATTGTAACCAAGCTGGTGATGATGTTTGTTCTAGTGTTTTCCGTATTGAAAAACTAGATGGCAATTGTGCTACATTTAGAGTTTTAGCAAACAATCCAGATCCAGCTGCTGCTGCAACAATTCCATACATTTCTACAAATTCTTTCTTTACAATGGATTTAAATTGTCTTTGTGTTATTAGATGCTTACAAGATACTGCAGTAGAATGTGTATAACAAATTAAGAATATGGTTATGATAACTATATTCTTTTTTATGTCAGAAATTTTATATGAAAGTTGTGTTCAACGTAATGACTGATAAATAAGAATAATGGCTATGTTTTACATAATAGCTTATATCTTATAAAATCTACAAAATTATTCCGAAAAATTCACTTTAAAATTTGGTTATCAGTCATTTCGTATAACACATCCTATATGAAAAAAATTAACTAAATTTTATCAAACTTTTCAAAAATTCAATCAACTTTTTTCAATGATAATTACATATCACTGATGCTTCTTGTTATCTTCTATTTATGATTAAATTTTCTTCAAAATCACCAACTAATTTACCAATAAGTCTATTGAATAAAGTTTTATTCTATGTTATGATTATATTTAGAAAGATGGGATAACATGAAACTAAATAGAATAAAGATACATCCAAAAGGAAATTCTTATGATGGTTCAAAAGAATATGTAGAGAAAAAAAATCATACATTAATTATAATTGGTATTTCTCTTATTCTAGCTATTATAATTGGAATTACTATTTTCATTGTTTCTAGATCAAAGACGTGTAATGATATTGAAAAAATGATTAAAGATAGGGCCTATGCTTATGCTGAAAGTAATGGTTCTTTACCAACAGTGGAAGGAGAATCTATTACGTTAAACATTGATGAAATTTTTGAAGAAGAAACATTACGTCCTACTTTGGATGAACATAATTGTAGTGGTACGATTAAGATTACAAAGCATAAAGAAGAATATATATACACTTATGATGTTACAAATTGTGGTTACTGTACTACAGAGGTCCGTTATAAACAATGGTCAAAAGAAATTAAAAAGCAACCATCAAAAAAGTATTTAGTAGAAGCAATTCCATATTATAATTACTATGCTACTGATTCTTATCATTCTTCTTGGTCAAAATGGATTTCTGAAGATGAAATTGGAGAGAATGATCCTACTTATAAAGTAGCCCTTCCAATAAAAAGTAATATCTTGCCAAAAATACCTGGGGAGGCAACAATAATTGAATATGAGAAAGATGATGCTACTTGGTATAGTTTTCGTGATAAAAAATGGAAATATTATAAAGATAATGGAGGAACTTATAGTGGACTTTCCTCCGAACAACCAGCAGGATTTGAAAAAAAAGACACAACTACTTTAATGAAAACAGAATGGACGGAATGGTCCCTAGATTATCCAGAAACTAAATCTTATAGACAAATTAGTTCTACTACAGGCTATCGTTGGTATTACCAAATTGGAGGAAAAAAAGTATACTGGAATAGTGGAGCATATTCTCCAACCAAGCCAGATGAAAAATACAACAAGAAAGAAAAAGAAACTGTTAGAATGTATCGTTATCAAGATAAAATGTGGAAATGGTATAATGGAAAAAAACGTTCCTATTCTGGTTTTATTTCTCTACCTACTAAAATCTATCCAACTCGTGATATTGACCTTGTAGAGTATAGCAGTTGGTCCACGTATAGTCCAGAAAGTAAATTAGATCCTAGCATATGTGTATCTGATAATTGTATGAACGTAGAAGATCAGAAAAAAATGCCAGCAAATAATAATTCATGGTATCGTGAGGAACAAACAAAAACGTATTCTCGTTATCGCATTTCTTATTCTATGAAATCATTCTTAAAATTAAACAGCTATGTTGATAAAAATGAAATAGAACGTATATTACAAGGTACTGTTCCAGAATTAGTGAAACGTACTGATATTATTGTGGATGTTCAATATAAATATAAATATCGAAAAAAACACTTATTACCAGGAATTTAACAATTATTAAACCTTATTTTTTAACAAGTAAGGTTTTTTCTATTTTATCATTACCATCAATTAATGACTTCTTTGTTTTAGAACCAAAAAAGCTAGATTTCTCTAGCTTTTATAAAACAATTGCAAATAAATTACCTGAACCTTTATTAACCAGTTTTGTTAATGTTTGTTGTAGTTTATATCGAACATTTTCTGGCATCAATGATAGTTTCGCTTGGATTCCTTCTTTTACAATTACGTCTAAACTTCTACCAAAGATTTCACTTTTCCAAATATTGTCTGGATTAGTATCATAATCTTTCATTAAATAATCAATTAATTCCTTACTTTGAATTTCTGATCCGATAATTGGTTCAAAAGTAGATTCTACATCAATTCGTATCATATGAATAGAAGGTGCGACTGCTTTTAATTTGATACCATACCTACTTCCCTGTTTAATAATTTCTGGAGTGTCTAATTTCATATCTGTTAGACTAGGACAAGCTACTCCATATCCAGTTGATTTCACTGTTTTAAGTGCTACTTTAACTTGATCATATTCTTGTTTCGCTTCATTATATTCTTGAAATAGACTAAGAAGTTGTGCTCTACTTGTAATATCAACCCCAATAATGTCTTTTAATACTTGATTATATAATTCTGATGGAGCTTGTAATGTAATGGTAACTTCTCCAGTTGAAGTATCTACATTGGAAAGATAAGCTTTACTGATATACTCACAGTCATTAAAATGATCAGTAATGGTATCAATGTCTCTTAACTTATCAATCTCTACAACACTTTCACGAATTTTTTCCATATAAATCTTTTTAAGCCAATTATTAGGTGCTAGACAAGCAATCCATTCTGGCATATCTACTTTTACTTCTAGGACAGGAAATTCATATAATGCTTCTCTTAAAATAGAATAGATATCTCGTTCCGTCATGTTTTCAATACTAATTGGCATTACAGGAACACTATAATTTTCATGTAGTTTTTCTGCTAGTCTTTCTGTTTCTGGTAACATTGGATGAGTAGAATTTAAAAGAACAATGAATGGTTTTCCAATTTCTTTTAATTCATTTACAACTCGTTCTTCTGCTTCTACATAATTGTTTCTAGTAATTTCTCCAATAGAACCATCAGTCGTAACAACAACTCCAATACTAGAGTGATCACGAATTACTTTTTCGGTTCCAATCTCAGCTGCTTCTATAAACGGAATTGGTTCATCATACCATGGACTTTTTACCAGTCTTGGACCATTTTCATCTTCATATCCTTTGGCTCCTGGAATGACATAACCTACACAATCTACCAATCTTATATTAGCAGTAAAATCATCAATTTGAATCGATGCTGCATTACTAGGAACAAATTTTGGCTCTGTTGTCATAATGGTTTTTCCTTGTGCACTTTGAGGAATTTCATCTAATGCACGTTTTCTTTCGTATTCATCCTCAATGTTTGGAACAACTAAATTTTCAATCACTTTTTTAATAAATGTTGATTTTCCTGTTCGAACTGCACCAACTACTCCTAGGTATATGTCTCCACCTGTTCTTTCTGTAATACTTTTAATAATTTCTATTTTTTCCATATATTCCCTACTTTCTTTCATTCACTAACACTATATGATAACTTATTTTTACTTAGAACAAAAGAAAACATGACAAGTCATGTTTATACAAATTTATCTAAATCTTTTGGAACTTGATCGTTTACTACTGCTGAAATGATTTTATCTTCCTTTTCCTTGCTTACTTCTTTTCCTGTCATTCGTCCAAGTTCCTGAATAATTTCTCTTAACGTATTTTCATTTTTCATATCTCCTTGTTGTAATTTACTGGCAAGTTCTAAAATGGTATCCTTTCCCACATTTGTCTTTTTTTCAATTTTATTGAAAAAATTATCTGAAAAGTTAAACATAACATAACCTCCTATGTTACAATATGAAACTACCAAAAAAGAGTTCCTTGCAATTGGGATTTTTTAATTTCAAAGTTAGATTAGTGCCATCATAGTTTTCTCCTATTTAATCATTTCATGAATAACATTAACTAAATATAATGCGTTATATTTAGTTAAAATTTAAAACAGAGAATATGGTAGTAGAACCACCAATATAAGCTAATATATTAAAACATAAGAATTTGATTTCAAGCATTGTAGAAAGTCCAAGTATAGAATTAGCTCTTACACGTTCTATATCAAAGTGTTCTACAAGTTGGCTGAATGTAGATTCAATTCTTCTTCTAAATTTTGAAATCATATTTCTAAAAGATTTAAGTAATAGTTCTTTTCTATTACCTCTTTTTTATGTATACAAATTAATTACTTTTTCCTTTTTTAATTCCTCGCTTATATTTCCTACATATCCTTTATCACCAAATAAATTTTTAATGTTTACTATGTCAGAAAGTTCATGTAATGTATCTCTATCATCACTTTGTTAGCAAATAGTTTATTGAGTTTCCATACAAATCCATAATCACATGAACTTTCATTTCATAATATGTTTCCTTTTTACTCGCACAACAACCGTAACTTGAGTATTCCCTTAATCTTTTTACAAAATAAGTGCTACCAAATTTATTTATTATAAGTAGAAAACTATCTACAATTTTCATTTCTAAACATTTTAGTACAAATAGTTTTTATTACGGGAAATAATGAAGAAACAAGTCTATTAAATCTAAAACGTTCTACATAATTTATAAGGTTCGGGTAATTTGCTTTCAAATATAAATATCCTGCATTTTGAGTTTTTCCTAAACATTCTATTATTGCTATTTTTTATATTATTTGGAATATTGTTGTCATATAGTTTTTCTATAATTTTTAAGATTTTGTAATAAAGTTCTTCTATATTTTTTGATTTTGTGTTATTATTTAATAAATCATTCAATTTGGTACCTCTTTTCTTATTATAAAGTACCATATTTTGGATGATTTTTCTATATTTACTAATCAACTAGCTCAATGCGTAAATATAACATTAAAGTATGCAATTTGCTAACAAATAGTTATTCACTTTTTTTTACTACAACCTGTGGATAACTAACTCGCCGTCGCCCCTCAGTTCCTGAGGGGCTCTTTTTATATCGTCTTCTTTAATGATTCAAGAATAGTGAGGTAGAGTATATGAATAAATATTTAAAAAGAATTA
>CAYYCR010000052.1:0-11013 GCA_964470385.1 uncultured Muribaculaceae bacterium
GGATTAATCACAGATGGGGATGATTATACGATTTTAACAGATATCCAAGGACTGGAAGACCATTTAGGAGATATGGACTTTAAAGTAGCAGGAACTAGAAACGGAATTTGTGCTCTTCAAATGGATATTAAAATCAAAGGAATTACCAAAGAAATATTGAAAGAAGCATTAGAACAAGCTAAAAAAGCAAGAATGCAAGTTTTAGATGTTATGCAAAAGCAAATCGAAATGCCAAGAAAAGAAGTCAGCAAATATGCTCCAAAAACAATGACATTTATGATTAATCCAGATAAAATTAAAGAAGTTATTGGTCGTGGTGGTGAAATGATTACGAAGATTATTTTAGAAGCGAGTCACGTCAATGCTGTTACTGATGTCAATGCTGTTAAAGAAGATGACGGACGTGTTATCATTTATCATAGTGATCAAGAAATTATTGATAAAACAGCTACTATGATTCAGGACGTTGTAAGAGAAGTAGAAGAGGGAAAAATTTATACAGGAAAAGTAGTTAAAATAGAAGAATTTGGTTGCTTTGTAGAACTATGGCCTGGCTGTGAGGGTCTTGTTCACGTTTCCCACCTTGCAAAAGAAAGAGTAGAAAAACCAAGTGATGTTGTAAAAGTTGGAGATGAAATTATTGTAAAAGCAATCGGCTTTGACAAGAAAGGAAGACTTAATTTATCTAGAAAAGAAGTTATGAAGTAATGGGGGGTTATGAAACCAAAACAACTCAGATGATTTTAGAAATTGCGAACTATGTTTTTCAATATGGACATTTTCCCTTGAAAGGGACTCTTTCTAGTGATAAAAGAGATATGGGAAAGGCACTTACGAGATATCGGACAGGAGAAGATGTTCTTACGAAACAACAAGTAGAATTGTTAAGTCTTTTGGATGATTTTATTAAGCAAACAGAAAAAAATATCAGACAGTTAGAAGCCTTTTATCAGGAACATAATTGTTTGCCAATTGGTAAGACGAATAAAACACTAGTAGAAGTAATGACTACTTATAAAACAGGAAAAGTTCCTATTACAGAATCTCAAAGAAACCGTTTGGAAAAAATGGGAGTATTTTTAAGTAACACAGAAAGAATGGTACTTTATATTGAAAATTATTATAACAGGTATCATAAATTACCAGTGGTTGGAATAAAAACACCAGAAGGTTATGATATGGGAAGTGCTATAAAAGGATATCGAAGTGGAAAAAGATTGTTAACACAAGGTCAAAAGGAACGGTTAGAAAAAATAGGGATAAATTTATCAAATGCGATGATAAAAGAAGAACCTGTTTTACGAACACGAATTGTTAGAGAACCGAAAGAGCAATCATTAGCACAACGAATTGAATCCTTAAAAGCTGAAAAAAATGATTTTAAAATCAAATAATCAGCGAAAAATATGATAAATGAAAAGAGAAATTTTACTCTCTTTTTATTATTATCAAATGAAAAGAAAGAAATGAAATAAGTAAAAGGAGGTAAAATTTTGTCTAAAGGCAATGACGATATCATTTGTTTTACACTTTCTACTGATAGTAAGATAGTAAGATTAAAAATAGTTTGTAGTTAAACATTGGTTATAATTTATGATAAAATTGTAGTTTCTTTTGCCTATAAAAAATTGTATTTCCTATTTTGATATGTTATACTTTATATATAATAAGGAGGGATAATATGTTAAAATGGTTAAGAAAACATCTAATTTGGATTTAGTTCTACATGATTAGTAAAAGCTCTTAGATGGTGGTATTCTATCTAGGAGCTTTTCTTGACATTTGTATTGGTATTTATTTTTTAAAAATATACTTTTTCCTTATAATCTGTTATAATAAAAATAAAGAATAGGAAGTGTCTAGTATGATTAAAAAAGTTGACTTTGGAAAAAATTGTATGTTTAGTATTTGTGTTATTTTGCTTTACTTTTTTTGGCCAACGATTCTAAAAGCATTTTGGGAAACTTTTGGTGGAGGAACAGATGTTAATATCGGTATGCTTATTTATAACTTAATCGGGTATGCTATTTTAGTGTTAATATTATTTACGATTTATCAAAAATCTTTAAAGGAAGAATGGAAAGTTTTTAAAAAGAATTTGAAAAAAAATATCATTGGTATTTTCAAATATACCATTTTATTATTTATTTCAATTATTGCTACAAAAATGTTTATTAATTCGATATTTCATATTGAATCAATTGAAAATGAAACGCAATTACTAGGAAATTTTGCTAATTCCCCAATATGGACAGCGATATTATTAATCATTTACTATCCAATTGTAGAAGTAATTGTATTTCAAAAAACAATTAAACAAGTAATAAAAAAAGAGTGGCTATTTATTGTTATTAGTTCTTTATTCTTTGGCTATTTTAATATTGCTTTTTCAGAATTTTCTTGGGAATCTTTTATTGGTATGATACCCTATGTAATATCAAATGTAATTCTAGCCGTTAGCTATACGAAAAATGATACCATAGTAGAACCCATAGGAATAAAAATGCTTTATAATTTGCTTGTAACACTGATTAGTTTTGTATAAAAGGAGGTATGGCTTTGTGAATTTAATAGTACAATCAAGAGGCAATGTTTTAGCTGTACAAGTAGTAGCGATTGCAGGAAATGCTTCAAATGCCTCCAATTTAAATTACGTGATTATAGGATTGGTGGTTATCATTATTATTTTAATTGTAGCAACATTAATTGGAAATAAGAAATAGGAAGTAAGAAAAAAATTTTTAAATTTAGTTTTCTAATACTTTATTTAGAAAGTAGAAATATGGAAAAGTTTAGTTTACTAAATATTTTTTTAAAAGAAAAGGTGAGTTAAAATGGCAATCAGTTTTTGTGAAAAATATCAAATTACAAATCTATTAGAACATTTAAAAGTAATTTATCCAAATGAATTAGATGATGAGGCGATAGATTTATTAAAAAAGAATATATTAGAAGAAAATGGGAATGCTTCTTCTATTACAGAAGAAATAAGAAGCCTTTTTCAATATGATACAAATAAACTAAGCCTCTTTTTAATAAAGCATCATGTCCCAATCAAGGGAAATTTAGAAAGTTCAATGTTAAAGAAGAAAGAAAGTATTTTGAAAAAAATTGAATCTTTAAAGAAAAAGAAAATTACCATAAGAGCAAAGGCTTTGCTATCGCTTTCAATATTATGTAATGGTTTTTCTATAAATCATGATTTAGGAAATCAAGTTGGAAGAATTTTTACAGTTGTTCCCACCTCTTCCTCTATGGAGGAATTTATTGAGCAAAGTGTAAATGAAAATAAAAAATTAGAGGAAGAAGAACGTGAATTTTTCAAAAAATTTGAGACTTATTTAAATGAAAATCCATATATCGATAAAAAAAATATTTATTATAATTTAAAAAATTTAGAGATTAATTATACAAAAAGAAAAAATGAATATTTAGACGGAGAATACTATTCTGCTTTTAATGAAATTATTTTTTATAATTTAGAAAGTTATAGTGAAGATGATTTTCTAAGGGTTTTCGGACATGAAACTTTTCATGCTCTTTCTAGTAATGGATATACGAGTGGATTTGGAAAACTATTTGATCATGAATGTACTTTAACCGAGGGAATGACAACAATATTAACAGAAGAATATTTATTAGGGCGAGCAAGCGGGAAAACCATAAATTATCCTGAAGAAACATTATTGACTAAAATGATGGCAGAATTAATAGGTAGTGATGTACTTCTTTATGGTTATTCTAATCAGAACATTGATATTGTGATTGAAAAATTAGGAGAACTTGATGGAGATGTTGATAAAGCTAAAACATTAATTCATCTTATGACTAAAATGACATTGTCAAAGCGGCAAGATAAATGGGACATTCAACAAGAGTATAAAGAACAAATATATCTTATTTTAAAAGAGTATTATCAGTTAAAGGTAGCCGAAAATCCAGAAAAAGCACCAATTTTAACTTATTTAATAGAAACATTTTATCATATAAGAGATGAATATAATCCGATTTTAGGTTACGAATTGACTAAGGCTTATTTTAGTGAAAATTTAAAATCAACGTGTATACCTCATTTGTCTTTTAATGATGAATTATATGATTTTAATAGTGCCAGAAAAGAATTGCCAGCGATATTAAATGAGCAAGTTATTATGTTAGAAAATGATATGTCGATTGGTAAGTTAGCAGAAGAAAAAATGCAAAAGTGAAATGAGAATAAAATAGTAACGATAGATTTATATGATTAATATCTATGTTATATTAGGATTGAAAAAATAACACATGTAGTGTATAAAGTTTTTGTAGACTACTGAGTGCAATATGAGGTGATAAAAATGGAAATAAGCTCAATAAAAAAAGGATTTACGTTAATAGAGTTGTTAGCAGTTATCGTAATACTAGCTGTAATAGCACTTATTGCAACTCCTATTGTTTTAAGTATACTAACAAAAGTTAGGAAAAGTGCTTTTCAGGATAGTGCTTACGGAATAATGGAAGCAGCAAAAGGGTATTTTGCAGAGACTATATTAGAAGAAAATGATCCAGTAGACCAAGTGTTTTCATTTGAAGAGGGAACAACTAATGCGTTATCTTATAGTGGAAGTAAACCAAAAGGAGGTATTTTAACACTTAGTAAAAGTGGAGAAATAGGACTTGCTATTCATAATAACGAATGGTGTGCAATCAAAAGTAAACCAGAAAGTAATATAAGATTCATCAAATATGAAAAGGATAAATGTAAAATACCAGATGGAAGTGAATTACCTCTTATTTCCGTAAAAGATTCAAAAAGTGAGACAATAGAACAGGGACTTGATAAATTTATATTGGAATATTTTAATATTTTGTTGGGGAGTGCTAGATGTATAGATACATCAAATGGAGATGTAGAAGTAACAAATACGAGTAGTTTAGATAGTGGAACTCATGAAATAAAATGTACTGTAACAGAAAACGGAAATACAGTAGTAGCAAATAAAACAATTGTAGTGAAATCATCAGGTAAAGCATTAACAGAAGCAATGATGATTGCTGAGGTCGGAGAAAATGGAACAATTAGAACAGATAATTTAGGAAATAAAAGATATGCAGGAAGTAATCCCAATAACTGGGTATGTTTTGGGACAAAAAATGAAACTTGTGATGAAGAACATTTATATCGAATAATAGGAATTATAGACGGAAAAGTGAAACTTATAAAAAATAGTTTTTATAGTACGAGTAAGGTATGGGATACTAGTAATAGTAACAATTGGAATAGACCAGCGGATTTGAAAACAGAATTAAATGGTGAAAGCTTTTATAGTAATACCAATTATATCGATGAGATAAGTAGAAGTTATATAGCAAATGGAACATGGTATACAGGTGGAAATGATACTTTTATATTAGGAGATTTTGAAGCTAATGAAAGAAGTAGTTCGACAACAGGATATATAGGATTAATGAGTGTAACCGATTTTGGATATGGATCAAATAATGCGAGTTGTGAAAGAACAACAGTTTTAAATAGTAATAATTGTATGAAAAATAATTATCTATTTAGAATCAGTAATCATGAATGGACAATTACGTCTCTTAGTGGCAGCACGAACAGTGTATGGTATATTATGTACCACACAGGGGGTAGTTTCAACCGTGATAACGCAACTTACACTTATGGTGTTCGCCCCTCACTTTTCCTAAAACCAGAAGTAAAAATCACATCAGGAAAAGGAACACAAACAGAACCATATAGACTATCAATGTAAAAACTATTTTCTAATAGGTAATCTATGTTTCTAATACTTTCTTATTTACTAACAAACTATCTCAGAAAATCATAAAAATGAAACAGGCTATACAATGTAGTCTGTTTTTCTATAAAATATTTTATTATAAAGATAAATAATAATGAATATTATCAATAGCCATTCTATATTTAGATTGATGAAACAATTCAAATAGTGTATAATAAGCACATAGAAAGGAGTGCTACTATGTTTATAGATGAGGTTATTGTAGAATTAATCGCTGGAAATGGTGGAGACGGCTGTATGGCTTTTCGTAGAGAAAAATATATTGCTATGGGAGGACCATATGGTGGAAATGGAGGAAAAGGCTCTGATATTATTTTTGAGGTTGATGAAGGATTAAATACATTATTAGATCTTCGCTACAAAAAAATCATCAAAGGGTCCAAAGGAGAAAATGGAGAGGGCAAAGGAAAACATGGAAAAAATGCTAATAATGTCATAATTAAAGTACCTCCTGGAACTGTTGTTACCGATTTAGAAACTGGCTTTATTATAGCTGATTTAACCAAACAAAAAGAACAGGCGGTTATCGCCAAAGGAGGACGCGGGGGAAGAGGAAATATAGCTTTAGCAACCCGTACTAATCCAGCACCCTCTTATGCTGAAAACGGGGAACCAGGAATTCAAAGAAAAGTAAAAGTAGAACTTAAATTATTAGCAGATGTTGGGTTAGTAGGACTTCCAAGTGTTGGAAAATCAACCTTTATTTCTAAAATTTCCGCATCTCGTCCTAAAATAGCCGAATATCATTTTACAACCTTAAAACCAAATTTAGGGGTTGTAAAAACAAAAGATAATCGAAGTTTTGTAGTAGCTGATTTGCCTGGGCTAATAGAAGGTGCTTCCTTAGGAGAAGGACTTGGAGACCGTTTTTTAAAACACATTGAAAGAACAAGAGTCATTGCACATATTATTGATATGGGTTGTGTAGAGGGAAGAAATCCAATTGCTGATTATAAATTGATTAACAAAGAATTAGAAAATTTCAATTCCAAAATGTTAGAAAAACCACAAATTGTAATTGCTAACAAAATGGATGTACCAGGAGCCAAAGAAAATTTAGAAAAATTTAAAAAAGAAATTCAGGTCCCTATTTATCCTATTTCAGCACTCTTCAGTCAAGATATTGATGTTGTCTTACTTGCATTAGCCGATTTATTAGATACGATACCAAAAGCACCTTTATATGATGAAACAAAATTTGAATCTCATGTTTTATATAAATTTGAAGAAGAAATACCATTCACAGTTCAAAATGAGGGAAATGGTGTCTGGGTAATTAAGGGTGAAAAAATAGAAAAATTACTTCGCATGACGAAATTTAATACAGACGAAGCAGCACTCCGATTTGCTAACCAACTAAAAAAATTAGGAGTAGATGATGAACTTAGAAAACTAGGAGCCAAAGAAGGAGATACCATTCGTATTTTAGACTTGGAATTTGAATATAAAGAATAAAGGGTAGAAAGGAATTATATGACAGAATTAGAACAATACCAAACAATGTTAACTAGTGTTTATCCGTCTTTTATTGAACCTTATTTAGAATTAGAAATAATGCAAAAATTAAAAACAAGAGGACAGTTTTGTGGTGCTGATTATACTAAAATATTTTCCCCTCGTTATCTTTATACGAGATTTGACCACTCTGTTACTTGTGCTTTAATGACTTGGCATTTTACCCATGATAAAATAAAAACATTATCCGCTTTACTTCATGATACAAGAACACCAGCATTTAGTCATTGTATCGATTATGTAAAAGGAGATTATGAAAAACAAGAAAGTTCTGAATTGGGTTTGGAAAAATTACTATTTTCCTCTAAAGAATTATTGCAATTATTAAAAAAAGATGGAATTTCTATTACGGATATTTTACCAATTACAAAGCATTCTATTGTAGATATTGAAAGACCAGGCATTTGTGTTGATCGCTTGGATGGTGTATTACATACCAATTTAATCTGGTTACAAACTTGGAATCTTGAAGACATTAAAACGGTTTACCAAGATATGAAAGTACTAAAAAATGAATTTGGAAAAGAAGAAATAGGCTTTACTAATATTGAAAAAGCCGAATATTTTTATCATGGTGCCCATACTTATAGTATCGCACTTCAACGAAATGAAGATAAACTTATGATGCAACTGATTGCTGATGTTTTAAAATCATTAGTACAAGAGGGAACGATAACAATAGAACAATTCTATTTACTAAGTGAAATGGAAATTATAGATATAATTAAAAAAAGCAATCAAAAAGAGTTATGGCATATTTTCTCAAATGCGAAAACAATCGAACGAAGTGAATCATGTCCAAAAAATAGTCTTTATACCATTCAATCTTTTAAAACAAAAAAACGATATGTAATTCCACTATGTGAATATCATGGAAATATCGTTCGTTTGAATGAAATATCAATATTATGTAGTAAACTACTAAAAGAATATGAGGAGTATCAGGATTCCAAATATGCTTATATAAAAAAGCTTCAGTGATTTCCCTTAAAATAATCATTTACTTTTACATTTGGAATGTTAGAAAGCGGAAACTCATAAGTATAATAGCCATTTTTAATAGGACTTACCACTTTCCAAGGCTTTACAACTGCACAGTAAAGAACCAAATGCTCTTTATTTGTAATAATGACAAAAATTGGTACTTTCATAAAAAAAGTATGAATACTATTGCAATGTGGAAAACATAAAGCCCGTTTGATATTCTTTTGAAACATGAGACCTAGAAGACGACTTTTAAAAGTTGTGCAATTAAAAATAGGAATAGTTGACATATTAATCACCATGTTTACTATAACATAGAAAAAAAGATTTGACAAATGCCGTAAAACAGTATAAACTAAATATAGTATAATCTAGGAGGTAAAAGGTATATGAGAAGATTGAATCAAAAAGGACAAGCTTTGGTCGAATATTTACTTATTATTGCAGTAATTAGTGTTGTGGTAATTAGTATTGTAAAATTATTTGGTGGTTATTTGCAAGATTCTATGACCAAATCTTCATGTGCCTTAGTAGATAAAGTTTATGTAGAAGGTGCAAAACCTGGAGAAGGAATGTGTGTTGATAAATAGTGCAGAAAAGCACTTTTTTTCTATAAATATTTTTGATAGTATTCTTCTAAGGTTAGATTCTCGTCATAGATGATTTTAGCAATTTCTGTTCCAACATAGCGATAGTGCCATGGTTCATATTTAAAACCAGTAATTTTTTCTTTTCCTTTTGGATATCGTAAGATGAATCCATATCTATGAGCATTCTCTTTCATCCATGGAAATTCAAGAGAAGATTCAAATTCATCATAGTCGTCATTAGAACCAGCTACATCAACAGCAAGACCAGTTTGATGTTCTGAGTGTCCTGGTTTGGCGGAACATTCTAAAGCATATTGTTCTCCTTTTTCAGAAGTATATCCATCAAATAATTTTTTTTGATAGTCATAATCTCGATATGTTGAAGTCGCAACAATTCGGTATCCTAAAGTGCATGCTTCCTCGCTTAAGAGTTCAAAGGCTTCTTTAGCTTCTTTTCTAAGCATTTTATTTTCATAAGCATAAGTAGTAGAAATTAACTCTAAATCATTAGGAATGTAGTTAGGCTCTAGTTGATAGGTTTTGTTGACTAATACCATAATGGCATCGGGATTATCGACTAATTTGATATTTTTATAAAAGTTATTTCCAAGTAAATCAATATCTTTTGTATAGAATAATAAAATTAATATCACTAAGACTATGTAAATAGCATATTTGAATGTTTTTTCATTCATAGATATCACCAATATAGTATATGCACGAAGAAATAGATTTTGTTACCAATATCCAAATAGGCCTGTATTCAATAAGAACATGATATAAAAATTTTAAAATTTGAGGTGATCATATATGACAAAGGAAAAAAAATATGACATAAAAAAAATAATGGAGAATAAAAAAATATTATATTGGGATTCAGAAATTGTAATATCGTTAACAGGAAAAAATAGTCATAAAGCTTTTATCGAAAGAGGACAAGGAAGCTTTGCAATAGGAACTACTGGAATCTCAAGGGGAGAATATGATGTTTTGGTAAATAAGAATGATATCATTAATTGGGAATCTCTTAATGGATATTATACTTTAGGTGGTTGGGAAACAAAAAACCGGTATCCATATGGAAATTGGCCTAGATTTTTCTATTATTCGGGAAATGATATTGGTTTTATTAATTGGTCTTGTAAAAGAGCAATTGAAGAATTTACTTGGGTCCCTCAAAAAGATATGAAAGTAGATTTTACCAATGCACAGATAAATTCTCTATATTTAGAAAGCAAAGAACATAAAGTTGAAATGGTTTTAGGTGAAAAAATGTACTACAGTACCTAGATTATATTTTAATCCACAATATGATAATCATCTTTTATCTTATCAATTACCTATTTTTGAAGCCCTAAGAGAAGCGAAATATATACACGTGACAGTAACTGCATTATCTTCCCCATTTGATTGTGAAAGTTTACTTCAGTTTCCAAATTTAGAAGAAGTTTATCTCGTTGGTAACATGACAAATTTATATGCCTTAAAAGAGTTGAAAAATATTAAAAAATTAGGAATTTGGAATCTTCCTAATTTAACGGGCATGCCTAAATTAAATAGTTGGGATAATCTGATTTGGTTTGTGGCTGTTAATATTGAAGAAAATGGCGGAAAAATACTTCGAAAAGAACTTTCAAATTTAAAAAAAATAAGAGAATTTGAATTTTCTTCTATTTCTAAATTAAGAAATTCATCATGGTTTGAAACAAATTCAGAACTTCCATTTTCTTATTGGGGGAGTACAAATGAAAAAAAGGCAACAAGTGCATATAATGTCTGTTTGAAAAATATAAAAAAAGCAACCACAGAGTCAGAAATGAAAAAAGCAATAACAGATTTCATAGAAAAAATAAACCGATTAGAAATAGAGTTAATGGAACGAGATGATGTTTATTTAGCGTTATCTATGTTAATGAAAAATACTCCAATAAAAATAGAAACGAAAACATGGGAAAATTGGTTTGATGAAGTTAGAGATTTTTAACTGAAATGTTTTTGCAATTACCAAAATGTTTCTTTTTTAGTTTATAATCTAATATGTTGTAATTCGGTCCAATTCTATTTTTAGTTTCTGTTAAATTCACTTAAAAAACGATATATTGTAATGGAGAGGAGAAGTTTATGAA
>CAYYCR010000053.1:0-4563 GCA_964470385.1 uncultured Muribaculaceae bacterium
GTATCATGATTGGTGATGATTTATATTTAGATATCGAGAAAGCAAAAGAAAATGGTATTAATACTATCTTTGTTAACTCTAAAAAAATAAAAGTAGATAATATAGATTTGTGTGTTGTTAATAGTGTTGAAGATATAACTTATGAATTAATTGAGTCAATTTATTAGTAAAATGATAGCCTATGTAAGTTATAGTCTTATAATTAATGCAAATCCACAACTAAATACGAAGTAGTTTGTTTTTGACTCCGTCAGGTCCACCATGGGAAGATTAAGCGAACCTAATTGGCTCGATTAAATAAGTACCTTTCTTCAATATAATGAGGTAGGGTACTTTTAATTTTATTATGCTAAATCTTGAAATATTAGAAACTTTTAATCTGAAATATTGAATAAATAGAAAGGTTATGCTAATATAGATATCAATTTAAATGAGGGGTAATATGGAAAAAATTAAAATGGGAGATATTGATTTATCAACTTTACAAAAATTACAAAGTCAAGGGACTTTCAGCACAATTTATACAGATGGAAATTTATGTTATAAAATATTAGATGGATTGTATCGCGATGAAAAACAAGATTTATATCACAAATTTCTTGATATGAATGGAATAAATATTGATAATGTTTTATTCCCTAGAGACTTGATTGTTGAAAATGGTATATTACAAGGCTATACGATGGATTATTTTAAAAATTCTATTTGCTTATCAGATAAGTTCTCAACACGATATTTTAATTGCAAAGATTTATTATTTTATGTTGATAAAGCAAGTAGAATTTTAAGAGAGATTCATAGATATGGTATAATTTATCAAGATTTAAGTTTTGAAAATATATTAGTTAATAATGAGGGTGATGTTACTTTCTGTGATATTGATGGCTGTAGATACAGAAATCATAGTTCACCATTTTTTTCGGTTATATTTAAAGAATTTCTTATAGATTATAGAAAGTCAAAAGTTTTTAATGAAGAAGATATAGATAAAATATCAATGATACTATCATTTTATCTTTTAATGTATAAGCAAGTATTACAAAAAATTACTAAAAAACAATATCGTACTTTATCTAAACACATTCACACATTAGAAAATTTAAAACAATGTGCAAATATGTTAGTTGATAAGAACTGTACCATAAAAGATGTCCCATATTTGGATGAAGTTATAGATTTAACTGATGATTATGAAATGGGTAGAGAAAAAACTTTAAAATTAAGTCAAAGAATATTAAGAAGATTTTAAAATAAATAGTAAAGTGAAAAGATTGAAATTATGATTCTTATTTATTAGATATCTTTTCAAAAAAAATGATTTTTAATTTTAAAAACCATTTTTTATGCTGACATTCCTTTAGAACCACTAGAAGTGTAATCTTGGAACAATGATAAATCGATGGAATCTACCTCTTGAACAATTCCTTGCATACCAGCTTGAAATTGATCCAATTGTGCTTCCGCAACCACAGCCCGGTTTCTATATTCCTTTGCCCTTGCTGTTTGTGTACTTAAAGCTTCTAACAATTCTTTATTGGTACATTCTAAATCTTTTACTTGTTTTCTTAAACTACTTTCTATATGACTTTCAAAACCAACAGAACTTCTATCCTGTAAATCAGCATTTTCTTTTTGTAATTGTTGAATAAGTGCTTCCAGAGTTTTAACAGTTTGTTTTAATTCCTTATTTTCTTTCGACAATTCCTCATTTTCAGAAGCTAACTCATTATTAGAATCTAATAGCTTTGAACAATATATTTGCATAGAACCAATATGTTTCATTAATTGTTCACTTTCAGCTGACATTTGTTGTCCTAGCATAGTTGGAACTTCTTTTTGTATTTCAATAGACTCTTTACTAGAAGTAATCTTAGGATTCACTTTTTCAGAAATTGGTTTTGTTTCTTCATTTGGAGAAATAGAAGTCTCCTTTATATCACCAAGTCCCCCTTCTTTTTGAATCCGTTCTAAATATTTTTCGTATCTTCCTATTTCAGAAATTTTACTAATCACAAAAGGGGCTGGAACTTGATAATGCTCTGAAATTAGTCTAATATTTTTATCAAAACGTGTTTGATAATCAGATACAAACTGTTTCGTATTTGGCAAAAACACATTTACCTTTAAAACAACCGCTTGTTCTCTTTCCTTTGGAACAGAAGAGGCAGAACCTAAAATATTGTATTCAGCAAATAATTTTTTTTGTAATTCTGTCTTTGCCTGTGGAGTAATAGCCTTTTGAATTTCCATTAAATGTTCTTTTCGGATTTTTAATGCCAACTTTAAGGTCGCACAATACTCTTCATAAGATAGTAAGGCACTATCCGCCTTTTTTTTATCCACCTGTTTTTTAGCCACGCTATCACTCCTATCTATTATAACTAATAGAATTATAATATAAATGGCAACATTAAGTCAATGTTACAAAGAAAAAAAACAAAAATAATTTCATCAATTTCACTAGAAAAAATGAAAAATTTATTGACAAACAGCATAAACTATCATATAATCTATATGTGGCGTTGAGAGGGAGAAGTACTAATAATACGTATGAAAGCGAGTCTGAAATGGTGGAAGCAGATATAGACGGTTATTACGAATAACACCCAGGAGCTATTTAACTGAACCCTATTAGTAGGTTAGATCGGTTGTAACCCGTTATCATTACAATAGAGAGATCATCATAAGATGATAAATTGGGTGGTACCGCGGATACTCATTCGTCCCATAACTAGGACGAAAAAATAGAAATTGCTCAATTAGCTCAGTTGGTAGAGCATCCGGCTGTTAACCGGCAGGTCGTAGGTCCGAGTCCTACATTGAGCGCCACTTGTTGCCTGATTAGCTCAGTTGGTAGAGCATCCGGCTGTTAACCGGCAGGTCGTAGGTCCGAGTCCTACATCAGGCGCCAGTTTTGATAATAATAAGTCCTATTTTTAGGGCTTATTTTTAATATAATAAGGAGGAAAAATACATGAAAAAATTTACAAATGAAATGGTAGATGATTATGCAGATAAATTATTGATTGGACTTACCAAAGAAGAAAACCAAATGGTAGTAGATGAATTTGGAATTATCGATCAAAATATAAACGTAATCACTGAAATTCCGAATATTAAAGAAGTAGAACCAATGACACATCCATTAGATGACTTTATTTATGAACTAAGAGAAGATGTAATAGAAGAGTCAACACCAATTGATGAAATATTACAGAACTGTGATGATTATACAGGAAATGAAGTAAGAGTACCAAAGGTGGTGGAATAATGACAAATTTAACAAAAGGAATCGTAGAACTTCATGAATTGTTAAAAAAAGGAGAAATCACAAGTGATGAACTTGTAAAAGAAGCAATTCAAAAATCTCATGAAGTAGGAGAAAAATGTAATGCCTTTGTAACCATTTTAGACGATGCCAAAGGAACAAAAGTAACCGATGAATTATTATCAGGAATTCCTTATGGAATTAAAGATAACTATAGTACCAAAGGAATTTTAAGTACAGGCTCTAGTAATACTTTAAAAGACTATGTTCCATTTTTTACTGCCACTGCCATTTCTAATCTAGAAAAAAGTGGAGCAGTAGCAGTGAACAAAACAGTCCTTGATGAATTTGGAATGGGGGGAACAGGAACAACAGGCCATACTGGAATTGTAAAAAACCCTTGGGATAGAAGTCGTATGTGTGCAGGTTCCTCAGCAGGAAGTGCTGCTGCTGTTGCAGCGGGAGTCTATCCATATGCAACTGGCTCTGATACAGGAGATTCTATTAGAAAACCAGCTGCATATTGTGGAATTGTAGGATATAAACCAACCTATGGAATGATTTCTAGATATGGACTATTTCCCTTTGCTTCTAGCTTAGATCACTGTGGGGTACTGGCCAGAAGTGTAGAAGATGTAGCAATTGTTGCAGACGCTATGAAAGGAATTGATCCAAATGATATGACTAGTTGGGATTCAAAAGACATTCATCTTTACCATTCTTTAACGGGAGATGTAAAAGGAAAAAAGTTATGTTACATTAAAGAGATTTGTGATCCTAATATGTATCCGGATGCTTCTATGGAATTAAAAGAGCACCTAGAAAATTTCCAAAAAGCTTTAGATAAATGTAGAGATCTTGGTATGGAGATAGAAGAAGTATCTGTGGATAACAAATTACTAAATGCACTAGCTTCTGTTTATGTTGTCATTTCCTGTGCAGAAGCAACCTCTAATATGTCCAATTTAACAGGACTGATTTTTGGACCTAGAGGAGAGGGAAAAAACTATATTGAAATGATGAAAGATTATCGTACCAAAGGCTTTTCTCCTTTAATCAAACGAAGATTTGTAATTGGTTCCTATGTGTTGCAAGCAGAAAACAAAGATCGATATTTTCACAATGCCCAAAGAGTAAGAAGACTACTCGTAGATAGTTGGAAACAATTATTTCAAACATATGATGCAGTTATTCTTCCTGTTGGAAGTGGACCAGCGAAACATTTAGACGGTTCTCTTGACATTTTAGATAGTAATACACAAGTATTAGAAGAACATTTACAAATTGGAAACTTT
>CAYYCR010000053.1:4600-10498 GCA_964470385.1 uncultured Muribaculaceae bacterium
CCCGTAGCACTTAATATCACAGGAAACTGTTACGATGATGAAAATGTACTCAATATCGCTTATGCAATAGAAAGCACTATGCCTTATAAAAATCAAATTGCAAAGGAGGTGGAATAATGGAAAAGTACAAAGCCCTCATTGGACTAGAAATGCACTGTGAAATTAGTAAGACAAAAACAAAAGTATTTTCAAGTGCTGAAAATTCTTATAAAGAAACAGCAAATACCAATATTAGACCTGTTGACATGGCTTTTCCAGGAACACTACCTGTAATTAATAAAAAGGCAGTCGAACTTGCCTTAAAAGCGAGTATGATTTTAAATTGTAAACAACCAGAATATATATATTTTGAAAGAAAAAATTATTATTATCCAGATCTTCCAAAAGGGTATCAAATTACACAAGAAACCAAACCAGCACCTGTTGGAATTTATGGATCTTTAACATTTGACTGTCATGGAGAAGAAAAAACGGTTCGGATAAACAATATTCATTTGGAAGAAGATGCTGCTTCATTAGACCATTATTCTAACTTTTCTACCATTAATTATAATAGGGCAGGAGTACCATTACTAGAACTTGTTACTTATCCAGACATTCATACTGCAGAGGAAGCAGTTGCTTTTCTAGAAACAATGCGTTCTATTTATCAGTATGCTAACATAAGTGATGCGGATAGTAGGAAAGGACAAATCCGTTGCGATGTTAATGTTTCTATTATGGAACAAGAGCTGGATGAAAGCAAAGAAGAAAATTGGGGTACTAGAGTAGAAATTAAAAATGTCAATTCTTTTGGTGGGGTTCGTGATGCGATTAACTATGAAATAGAAAGACAAATTGCTATGAAAGAAGATGGAACTTACGATTCTATGGAGCAACAAACAAGACGCTTTGACGAGGATTCTATGACTACGGTTTATATGAGAAGTAAAGTAGATGCCATCGATTATAAATATTTTGTAGAACCGAATATTCCTAAATTTAAGATTAGTGAATCTTGGCTCCAAAAAATTAGAGAATCGATTCCAGCACTTGCAAAAGAACGAAAAGAAAAATATATCAATGAATTTGGATTATCTGCTTATGATGCGACAATTTTAGTGAAAGAAAAAAGTATTTCTGATTTTTATGAGGAAGTAGTATCCCTAGGTGGAGATAAGAAAAAAGCCTCAAACTGGGTTACTAGTATTATTATGGGATACTTAAATAAAAATGAACTAGAAATTGAACAGTTATATTTAACCCCAAAAATGTTAGTAGAGATTATGAAAATGGTTGAGGACGGAAAAATTTCGTCAAAGCAAAGCAAAGATGTTTTTGCCCATGTCATAGAAGATAAAAAAGAACCAAAACAAGTAGTAGAAGAACTAGGAATTGAACAAACTTCTGATGATGGTATGATTCGTGGACTTGTGGCTAAAATATTAGATGAACATTTAGATTTGGTTGAAAAGCATAAAAATGGGGGAAGAGTGTTTGATTTCTTTGTGGGTCAAGTCATGAAAGAAACAAGAGGAAAAGCAAATCCTAGTTTGACTGCAACGATTATTAAAGAGGAAATCGAAAAAAGATAGGGAGGATAAACAATGAGTAATCAATATAGAACCAATTACTGTGGTGAAGTAAGTGAAAAAGAAATTTCTACATCAATTCGTGTTGCGGGTTGGGTAGAAAATATCAGAGATCATGGTGGTGTCATTTTTGTAGATGTAAGAGATCAAAGTGGAACAATACAACTAGTAAGTAATGATGATACGATATTTCAAGGTCTTACCAAAGAATCAGCAATTACAGTAGCAGGAACTGTAAGAAAAAGAAATGAAGAAGATTATAATCCTAAAATTAAGACTGGAACAATTGAGATTTTAGTTGATAAAATTGACGTATTAGGGACTGCTCCAAGTGAACTTCCATTTGAGGTCAAAACATCAACGAATGTGAGTGAAGATGTCAGATTAAAATATCGATATTTAGATTTGCGAAATGAAAAAGTACATAATAATATTGTATTTCGTTCTAATGTCATTGCTTTTTTAAGAGACAAAATGAGAAGTATGGGATTTTTGGAAATTCAAACTCCAATCCTAACCGCTTCTTCTCCAGAGGGTGCTAGAGATTATTTAGTGCCATCAAGAAAATATCATGGTAAATTTTATGCTTTGCCACAAGCACCACAAATGTTTAAACAGCTTTTAATGGTGAGTGGTTTTGATAAGTATTTTCAAATCGCACCATGTTTTCGTGATGAAGATGCTAGAGCTGATAGAGCTCCAGGGGAATTTTATCAATTAGATTTTGAAATGGCTTTTGCAACTGCTGATGATGTGTATCAAGTAGCGGAAGAAGTTTTATATGATACTTTTACAAAGTTTAGTAATAAAGAGGTAAGTCCAAAACCATTTAAAAGGATTCCTTACAAAGAGGCAATGTTAAAATATGGAACTGATAAACCAGATTTAAGAAATCCTTTAGAAATTATTGATTTAACGAAAGAATTTGAAAATACTGAGTTTAAACCATTTAAAAATACAATTGTATGTGGTATTGCTGTAGATGATTTAGCAAGTAAGTCCAATTCATGGTTTAATGATTTAGTAGCCTATGCCAAAATGATTGGAATGCCAGGAATTGGTTATATTACAGTCGAAGATGATTTATCGTTTAAAGGTCCAATTGATAAATTTTTAACTGAAGAAGAAAGAAAAAACTTAATAGAAAAAGCTGGACTAAAAGCTGGTAGTGTATTATTCTTTATTGCAGATCGTGACAATGCTGCAACTCTAGCAGGTATGATTCGAACAGAACTTGGAAAGCGATTGGATTTGATTAATCATAATAAATTTGAGTTTTGTTTTATTGTTGATTTTCCTATGTATGAATGGGATAGTGACGAGAAAAAGTATATTTTTACGCACAACCCATTTAGTATGCCTCAAGGAGGATTAGAAGCTTTAGAAAGTAAAAATCCAGAAGATATTTTAGCTTATCAATATGATATTGTATGTAATGGGGTAGAATTATCTAGTGGTGCCGTTCGAAATCATGATTTGGAAATTATGAAAAAAGCCTTTTCTATTGCTGGATATACCGAAGAAGAATTGAAAAATCGTTTTAAGGCTCTTTATACAGCTTTCCATTATGGAGCACCACCTCATGCGGGAATGGCTCCAGGTGTAGATCGTATGATTATGTTACTTTGTGATGAGCCAAATATTCGTGAAGTAATTGCTTTTCCAATGAATAGTGGAGCTCAAGATTTAATGATGGGTTCTCCGTCTGAAGTAACAGAACAGCAATTAAGAGAAGTACATATAAAAGTAAGATGAGACTAATAGTAGTCTTTTTTTCATGTTAAAAAGTTAAGCAAATCAGTTGTTTATATGTAGACAAGAATGTCTAAATAGTTTATACTAGAAAGTAGGGTAGGAGTGTGGATAAATGATAAAGTTAACAAAATGCAACCAGGGGGGGGGGCTTAAAAATAAAGGATTTACTTTAATATAGTTATTAGCATTTATAGTAATAATTTCTGATATATCGATCATTGAAACCCCAAGAATATTAAGTATCCTAACCAAAGTAAGAAAAAGTGCCTTTTTAGATAGTGCATATGGAATCATGGAAAGTGCGAAAGGTTATTTTGCAGAGACTATATTAGAAGAAAATAATCCAGTAGACCAGGTGTTTTCATTTGAAGAGGGAGTAACGAATGAATTATCTTATAGTGGAAGTAAACCAAAAGGAGGTATTTTAACACTTAGTAAAAGTGGAGAAATAGGTTTGGCCATTCACAATAATGAATGGTGTGCAATCAAAAGTAAAACTGATACGAATGTAAAATTAATCAAATATGAAAAAGATAAATGTGTGATTGAAGAAAATCAAAGTGAATCCGCAATTACATTGAATGGAGATTCTACTATCTATTTGGAAATAGGAGAAACTTATAATGAATTAGGAGCTACTGTAAAAACAGAAGATGGAAAATATACAACAGTAATTAAATTAGAAAACGAAATAGTATCTTCTATTGATACAAGTAAAGCAGGAGTCTATACCATTACTTATAATGTAGATGATGAGTCAGTGATAAGAACAGTAATTGTATTAGATATGAAACCAATTATTAAAATGTCAGAGGAAAATGAAACGTATGTAAAAGAAAAAGAGGTTTTACTAAATGTAAGTGGAATAAAACCAAATAAAGTAGAAAGTTTTACATATGAAGTAAAAAAAGATGGAGTTAGTGTAAAAACGGAAACGGTAAATGTGCTTACAAAAACATTGACTTTAAATGAAACAGGAAGTTATGAAGTAATCGTAACAGTAACAGATAATAATAATCATGAAAACACATTAAGTAAAAATTATAAAATAGATGCAACAAAACCAATATATACAGTAAAATCAGAGGAAATAGTGACTATAGCACAAGGAGAAAATAACGTAATTACAAACTATTTTAATAATCCAGTATGGAGTGTTAGTGGAACAGGAACAGTAATATGTAAAAATGGAGATACGATAGTAACCAATACAGATAGCTTAGATATCGGAACATATACAATTACTTGCACAGCAATAGGAATTACTGGTTTATCAACATCCGCTAATAAAAGAATAAATGTAAAACAAAAAGAACAAACAGGATTAGAAGTAATCACTAATAATGATGTAGGCTCAAATGGTTCGATAAGGAAAGATAATTTAGGTAACAAAAGATACGCAGGAAGTAATCCCAACAACTGGGTATGTTTTGGAACAGAGAATGAAGCTTGTGATGAGGAACATTTATATCGAATTATAGGAATTATAGACGGAAAAGTGAAACTTATGAAAAATAGTTTTTATAGCACAAGTAAATCATGGGATACGACAGGAGGATCAAATGGATCAAATAATTGGAATCGGCCAGCGGATTTGAAAACAGAATTAAATGGGATAAGTTTTTATGAGAATACAAATTATATAGATGAGACAAGTAAAAATTACATAGCAAATGGAACATGGTATACGGGAGGAATAAATGGTCCTTATACATTAGCAGATTTTGAGGATGCAGAAAGAAGTTCGTCATCATCAGGATATATTGGACTGATGAGCATAACTGATTTTGGATATGGATCAAATAATGCAAGTTGTGAAAGAACAACGGATTTAAGCACCAGTAACAACGTATGTATCAGTAATAATTACCTGTTTAACAGTAGTACGCATCAATGGGTAATTACGCCAAATAGTGGCGACTCGTACAACATGTGGTTTGTTTACATGGGGGGGAGTGTTCGCCGTAGCTTTACGAGCAATACCTTCGGTGTTCGCCCATCTCTTTTCCTAAAACCAGAAGTAAAAATAAAATCAGGAAAAGGAACAGAACAAGAACCTTATAGGTTATCAATGTAATAGATAAGAAAAAAAATAAAATATAAGTATTATTAAGCAATTAAGATCAATTTGATCTTTTTTTGCATTTTTTTCACCAAAAAGTAAGGTCAAAGGGCTACTTTTATCGAATAATATTGTTGAGGGCGAATAAACTTGACAACAAGATATTTATCTACTATAATAGAGTTACATTCACCTCGATAAGGAGGTGAAGAATGGAAAAAGAAAATTTTTACAATCTAAGTAACGACTATTTATTTAAAAATGTCTTTTATCATCATGAATATTTATCGATGCTTTTATATGATTTTTTTAAGATTGATATTACTGGTTTTGAATATTATAGTCCAGTACTACCAAAAAAGAATAAAACGAAAGCAAATGGAGAAATAGATTTGGTTTTGAAAAATGAAAAGGAAATAATCATTGTAGAAATGCAGAACAGTAAAAATGGAAGCTTAGAAAATAGAAGTATGATCTATTTATCCAAATTATATGGAATGCAGTGGAAAA
>CAYYCR010000054.1:0-10488 GCA_964470385.1 uncultured Muribaculaceae bacterium
ATTGTTCTAAAAAGAGATAAGATCTGGAGTCCTATCTCTTAAGTTAATGACATTGGGTTTAATTCTGATTTTTTTTTCTTTTTGAATTACAATTGATTTTATTTCTGTTTTTTTGTATACTATATATAGAGTGATTGAGTTTTGGAGATGAGTGTTATGAAAAAAAAGATAAAATTCTCATTTTTTATAGGAGTATTGGTGCTGATAATTGGATTTCCTACAAGCGTTTCAGCTAGTACAAAACAAGTAGGTTGTGTTTATACATATAAACGCGATGTGGCTGGATTGAATAAAGTGACATTTAATTATGTAATTTATGATGATAAAGTAGAGTTTGGTGGATTTAAAGGGTGCAAAATTGCTAGTGATAGTAATTGTTTTTTGAACAATGATAATGCTATATTTTTATCAAGTGGTTTAGAAAAAGAAATTTTAAAAGAAGCTTATAATAATAAATCTAAAACTTATGAGTGTCCTACTTTAGCATATCATGGAAATGGTAATAGTTTTAATGTAACTATTGCAGGAAATATGGATGAAACTACATATCCATTAACAGTTATAAAAACATCATTTTCATCAAACACGAACGCCCATAAAAGAATATGTAGTGGTACTTATACTGTAAAAGGAATAGGGGCTAAAAATGATCAATTAAAACTTAACATTTATTATGAGTCACCATCGATTTATTCAGTCACGTATGATAGAGGATATGGAGAAGAAAAAGGTCCAAAAGCAGCAGAAGATATACAACTTTCACTCAATAATAGACAACTTTCAATAGATAGTTCTACATTAAAACAGTTATATGGAAATTTTGATCCCAGTAAAGGTTATACAAGTTCAGAATGTAATCAAAAAAAGATTTATATGAATGACTATAATTCTTATGTGAAAGGGGAAACAAAAAAAGGAGGAATTACTAGTAGTAATAATTCTCAAACAACTGGTTCTGGAACAGGAAGAGATGATGCTAATAATAATCAGCAAACAACTGGCTCTGGTGCAGGAGAGACAACTTGCAGTGCCCTATTAGGGGAAACATTAACGAAAGAACTAAAAGCGGTACTAACATATATTCAAATTGCTGGAATTATTTTAGCTATTATTTTAAGTATAGGGGACTTTATTAGTGCTTTGGTATCAGGAAAAACAGATGAAAATGGAAAGGCAGGTAAAAAATTTATAACCAGGGTGATTCTTGCAGCAGTATTATTGTTGGTTCCAGCTTTATTAAAATGGATTCTTTCAACATTTGGGTTATCAGAGTATGGAAATAGTTTTTGTATTATTTAAAAATAAAATACAATATATAGGTTCAATATTGTATTTTTTTATGCTATAATAAAATATAGTAATATGGATTTACGGAACTATTAGAGGTGATGAAAATGGAATTGCTAAGAAGATTTTTAGTTGGTTTATTGGGGATGGTTGATGGTGCTGTTTACACCCTTATTTCAATCGTATATGAATTATTATTAAAAATAGCCAATGTTTCAATTTTTGATGAAAGTTTTCTAGAAGCATTTGCATCAAGGGTTTATGGATTATTAGGATTAATTATGATTTTTAGAGTTTCTTTCTCACTGATTCAATATATTGTGAATCCAGATACATTTACCGATAAATTGAAAGGTGGGAAAAGGCTTGTTTTAAATGTACTCATGGTTCTTGTTCTTATTGTAATTACTCCAATGGCATTTACAAAATTAAATGAACTTCAAAAAACGATATTAAATGAGGGAGTTGTGGAAAAACTTATATTTGGAAGTACAGGGAATGCTGCCAACAAAGAAAAAATGGGTGATGAAATAAAAATGCTTGTTTTTACTGCCTTTTATAGACCAGACGATGAAGCATGCTATCAAATGCTTACTAGTGTTGGTGTAGGAGGTAGTAATACAGATACTAGTAATGTGAATTTTGGTGGTGAAGCATGTGGAGGCTTAAGTTCTGAAGCAGTAGCAATTTATCAAAAAAATTATTATGCTGCTGATGTTTCTAATTTGGTTAATGAGGAAGTACCTGGCGAAAATGAACCATTATTTATGGTGAAAAAAAGAGCTTCAGAAGGTGAAAATGGGGAAACTGGTGGAAGCGAAGAAAAAGCAGAAAACGAATATGCAATTAACTATATGTTTGTTATTTCTACAGTAGCAGGAGTATTTGTTGCCCTTATCTTTTTAAATTTCTGTATTGATATTGCCATACGTGCAGTAAAATTTGGTTTCTTGCAGGTAATTGCCCCTATTCCTATTATTTCCTACTTAGATCCTAACAGTTCTAAAAATGGAATGTTTAGTAGATGGTTAAAAGAAGTTTTTAAGACCTATGCCGATCTATTTGTTCGATTAGCTTCTGTTTACTTTGCGATTACACTTATTGCAAATCTTCAAGTGTCAGGCGAAGGTATTATGACAAAAGTATTTGTTATTTTTGGAATTTTGATTTTTGCAGGACAAGTACCAAGATTAATTAGTGAGTTATTTGGTATCAAAGTAGAAGGAAATTTCTCATTAAATCCTTTAAGTAAAATTAGAACTTCTCCAATAGCGAATGCAGTAGCGGCTGGTGCGGTAGGAGGGGCAGCTGGTTTGGCCTCTAATCTTGCTGCTAGCCCATTAGGCGAAAAGATTGGTTCCACAATTAATACTGGTAGAGAAAAAGTTACTAATGTTGTAAATAAAGGAGCTGAAAAGGTAAAATCTATGGCAAGTTCAGCTGGAGGAACGGTTGCTTCTCATGCTCCAGCTCCAGTTCAAGCCTTTGGACGTGGAGTTCAAACAGCGGCAAAGACTGTAGCAAAACCAGTAGGTGCAGCAGCTAAATCAACAATGTCAACATTTGCTGGAGGAGTAAGTGGTATGGCAAGAGGTGCTATGGCAGGATCTAGAGGAAAAAGTTCACCTGTAGATGCAGGTTTTCAAGGAGCTACTGAGTCAAGTAGGGCTAGAAATGCACGTGTTGGAGGATTTAATGCTATGGATAAAGTATATGATAAATTTACAGATATAGCAGGAATAAGACAAGAAACAGGAACCACAAGTGAAATTGAAAATCAAATGAAAATTAATTCTATGGCAATTAGCGATTACAAACGTGATGAAGCAACTTATGCACGACAAGTTTCTAGAATTTCTGAAGCAAATTCAACGGAGTTTAATAAAGCATTTGCATATGAATTAGAAAAGGATGACAACAAAAATGCACAATTAGATGAAGATGGTAATATCAAGAGAACATATAAATATAAAGATTATGATTCATACTTTAAAGACAATACAGCAGATGTAACACAACAAGCATTAGAAAATAGAGCAGGACAAATTATGCATGAAAAGAATTATGCTAGTGATGAAACAGGACACGCACGTGCTATGTTAGAAGCAAGAAATGAAATTGCAAGAGAACGTGGAATGATTACAGAACATGAATATAACGATTATAGAATCGCTAGAGATAGTATGAATCAGGCTAATAGAGATGCTAGAAATCTTGAAAAACGAAATAAAGAATTGCAAGGATACTTAAATGCAAAAAGTGGTAAGCCACCTAAAAATTCTTAGAAAGGAAAGTGAAGTCAATGAATGGATATGGATATTTAATACCAGCCAATTCAAAAAAATCAACATTAATTTTTAACCTATTTACTCCATTTGATTTTGTTTTATTTGCATGTGGACTTGCAACCACAATGTTAATGTTACTTATATTTGAGTTGGAAAATATTTGGATTACAATGTTAGTACTTGCTCCAGCTTGCATTACAGGTTTTCTAGTAATGCCAGTAGCAAACTATCATAATATATATACCATTTTACAAAATGCGATTATATTCTTTACAAATAATCAACGATATATATGGAAAGGGTGGTGTTTCTTAGATGAAAAAGAAAGGAAAGAGTAGATATACAGAAAGTTTTGTTCCTGTGAAAAGCATTACAAATGGAATGATTGTTCTACACAATAATGAAAAAGTCACTGGAATTAAAATTATGCCAAGAAATATTTTCATCATGGAATATAGTGCACAAGATGCCGTTATCGCAAACTTAAGAACTGTTTATAATACAATTGATTATGAATTTTGGGTTATATGTGCAGATAGACCAGTAGACATTAATGTTTATTTATCACAACTACAACTTCTATATAATTCTGTGAATAACCCAGTAATTCGAAAATTAATCAACGAAGATATTAACAAAGCAAACCAATTTATGAACAACAATATTGTCGATACAGAATATTATTTATTATTTAAATGTAAGGATGAGGAATTAATTCAGAAAAGAATCAGAAATTTAGTAAATAATTTTGCGAATGCTGGTTTATCCTCAAGACAAACAACTAATGATGATTTAAGAATTATTCTAGATAATTTCTTAAACGGTGGACAAACAACTACATTTGGGACGGTGATTAGTTAATGGATATTAGAAGTCAAATTGCTCCAAAAGGATTGGAGTTTAAACCAGCAGAATTTGTCATTAGTGATAAATTCGCAACTATATTAACCGTTGTATCTTATCCAAAATATATTCAACCTGGATACTTGTCTAATTTGACTAGTATGTCTGGAGTAAAAGTGGTAATTAAGCATATTCCACTTCCCTTTAGTGTAATTACAAAAATGTTAAATAAAGAGATTGCAGATTTAAAAATGCGTTATCAAGAGGAAAATGATAAAACATTACAAGAAAGAATTCGTCAAGATTATGAATCATTAGAACAATTTATTTCACAATTAGCAGCTACGCAAGCTAAAATATATGATTTTCAAATGCATATTATGATTACAGCGAATTCAGAAGATGAACTTACTATGAAAAAAATACAATTAAGAAACTATTTGGAAGCGATGCAAATGAGTGCAGTTCCTTTACGTTTTGAACAAGAAACTGTATTAAAATCTATTATTCCAATATTTCCAAAACAGAAAATCGAAGATCGAATTGGAACACCAATTCCAGCTCCAACCATAGCAGCTATGTATCCATTTATTTTTGACAGTATTAAAGATCCAGGATTGTCAGCATTACTTGGAGTTGACTTTTCAGGAGGAGTTATTTTATTTAATCAATTTTTATATCAAATAAAAAAGGAACACAATCGAAATAATGCCAATATGATTATTTTAGGAACTTCTGGTAGTGGTAAATCAACAGCTGCAAAATTATTACTTCGAACGAATATTAGAAATGGTCATAAAATAGTTGTCATCGATCCAGAAGGTGAACTAGAAGGTATGACAAGGTTATATCAAGGGGATTTTATTGACCTTGGTAAAGGTGGAGAATTTGGTATGATAAACCCACTAGAAGTAGTACTAGATGCAGATGAGGAAGAAATAAAAAATGGAATGGGATATACCGTATTAACTAGAACATTACAAACATTAAAAGCATTTATTAAATATTATGATCCACATATTAAAGAAGACGTTTTAACACTTTATAGTGAAGTAATTCAAGAAACATATCGTCGATTTGGAATTAATTTTGATACGGATTTTTCTAAATATACCTCTAATGATTATCCAACATTTAAAGATGTGTATGCCACCATTCGTGGTAGATTAAACGCAATGCCAGAAAAGACACATGAAAGAGATATTATGGAGGAACTAGAAATAAAAATTCGTCCAATTATTAAAGAACTAAAATATTATTTTGATGGACATACGACAATTACTCCAGAAAGTAACTTTATTGTATTTAATATTAAGGAATTGATGAATGCAGATACAAACATTAAAAATGCTTTATTCTTTAATATTTTAAAATATGCATGGGGATTAACATTAGATGCTAGAATCAATACTGTTTTAATGGTAGATGAAGCACATGTACTTTTAAGTGGAAATAATACACTTGGTGCTGATTTTTTAGCACAAGTGCAAAGACGTGCTAGAAAATACAATACGGGAACAATTATTATTACACAACAGCCAACCGATTTCTGTGATCCATCCGTTTTTGTTCAAGGAAAAGCAATTTTTGATAATGCTGCTTATTATCTTGTAATGGGGCTTAAAAAACAAGCGGTAGAAGATTTGTCCTTGTTAGTAGACTTAAATGATAATGAAAGAGAGAGTATTAAACGTTATAATCAGGGAGAAGCACTTTTTATTTGTGGAAGTCGTCGTATGAGAATCAATGTGGTTGTAACAGAGCAAGAACTTGAATCCTTTGGAACTGGAGGAGGACTATAAGTAATATTGGAGTGATGTTATGAAAGAGAAAGATCCTATAAAAAATGCGATGGGAATACTTTATAGAACTAAAGTTATTGGTCTTGTTTTTGGACTAATATTATCAATAGCACTATTTTTAGTACTGGTATTGATGTTAATTGTTGCTATGTATCCTATTGTAAAAGGGGGACAAATTTTGGCAGGTGTTAGTGGATTTTGGGATCGACTTTCAAATACGTTCACTATGAAGTGCTTTTTTTGTACAACTACTGATCTTAATGTTAAAAAAGAAAAACAATTTTATAATAAAGTAAATGAAATAAATGATGACTATTTGGCAGGCAAGAGTATGCCTCATACTATGAGTGTATTTTTTATACGTAACGGAGGAAAAGCCCCACCAGGAACAATGGAGGCTAGCCCCAAAACAGAAAAATTGCCGTCTACTTCTGTTCAACTAGATATTCCACTTCTGTTATCTTCTACCCTTTATACACATGATGCTGAAAGTGTTATGTTTGAGGGGCAAACTGGAAATAAATTTAAAGATGCAGCTTCTGGTGATATTTTAGGTGATGTGTCTTTTTATGCAGATGAGGGAGATCAATATAATATACTATGGCATTCAGATTGTGAAACCTGTTATATAAAAGGATATTATTATGATAGTGATCGGACTCCTCGTACAGCAAGTAGACTAAGACAACATGGAAAACACCAAGTAAGAAGAGATAGAGAAGGTGTATGCATGCCTGAAGTAGTTGTTAACCACTGCGTTGTAAAATGGCGAGTTGAAGAATGGTATTCCTATCATTTGGATATTTCTCCAGACGATACATTATATACAATGGAGTTTGATCAAGCACCATATGTAGAATATCGTACTTATGACGAAGTATGGGGTAGTGATGGAAAAAGATTATTACCTCCTACTTTTATTACTTATTTAATTGCAAAGTATTTTCCAAAGCAATTTGAAACCAGACTTCCAACAGCAGTGAAAGATTTAAGTCATTCACATCTTATCTATTTAACGAGTAGAAAAACAATGAAAAATATGATTTATTCTTACAAAAAAGGGTATGAATATTTAGTAGGAAATGTGATTCATGGTTTTCATACTCCTACGATTACTGATACTAATTGTACTTATGAGATTAATAAGACAGGAAATAATGGTTCTAGTGTTGATAGTAAAACTGTTGATGCTAGTAATATTAAGGTAAAATTATTACAATGTGGTGATGGTAACAGAGGGGAAGCAATTCCTGGAGAAGAGTTAATTGATTTAGAAAAATATATATTAGGTGTTACCTATGCTGAAATAGGAGATGAATCTCCCTCTGAAGCACAAAAAGCTGAAGCCATAGCAGCAAGAAGTTATGCTCTTACCCGTGGAACTAATATGGATGCTACATATTTAAAAATGTATCAGGAAAATGGACAATGGATATTGCCAATTCGAAATTGTACTGAAGATCAAGTATATTGCGATCCTGATAAAGGATGTACAGTGAAAAATGGTGGAACGAATCAAACGAGTAAAACAGTCTATTCTGGAACTATTACTGGAAAAAGTCAATATAAATCACCACTTCCAGCAGATGCTCCTATTAGAAAAGCTGTAGCTGAAACTGTAGGACAAGTGTTAGTTGACAAAGATGAAAATATATATTATTCAGATTATACCGATACACAACATCAGCAATGGATTAAAGGGGCAAAAGCAGGAAAAGATGCTTATCAATTATTGGTAGCAACTTATGGTTCAGATAAAACACTAAAAGCAAATTGTGTTACGACAGCGGCTACTGGTGATTGGGCTGCATGGAAGCAAGCGGATCCTCAATGGGCTGGTATTAATCTTGGAAATGGTGGAAGTACACTTGGTGGTGCTGGATGTGCTGTTACTTCAATTGCTAAATTAATTGCTATGTCAGGAACGAAAGTAACAATTGATAATTTTAATCCTGGAACTATGGTAGAATATCTAAATTCTCATGGTGGATTTAGTGGTAGTGCTATCAATTGGGGATCGATATCTTCATCAGGACTTGCTCCAAATTTTGTACATGGTGGTACTGTATCGTTATCAGGGAGTGAACAACAGAAAGCTGCTAAAATAAAAGAGTATTTAGATCAAGGATATTATATTGTGTTGAAAGTTAGGGATGCAGCTACAGTCGGTTCCAAAAGTGATCACTGGGTCGCAGTAACTGGAGTAACTGGTAATAATATAGTAATATCAGATCCGTCTAGTGATTCTACAACGGCATGGCCGCATTATAATTCTCGGGGAACTATAAAATTTAATTATTACAAAAAAACAGATTAGAGGGATAAAATGGAAAATAAAAAGAGTATTATTATTGTTATTGTAATTTTAGTTCTTTATTTTCTACTTATGGTAGTGATTATAGGAATTAATCAAATAAAGAATAAATTTTCTACTTTTGAAATTATAATGGAACCAGGTACTTATTTAAAATATGAAAAAGGAAAATGGGAAGATGTGATAGACTCATCTACTATGCTTGGTAAAAGTTATAATATTTATGGGGAACATAAATTTTTATACGAAGGTGTATTACAATATGCAATTGATAAATGGTATGCTTTTGATAATAATAATGAGCCATTATCCCTCCCTGATAATTTCTTTGCCTATCGTGGTAATAGAGATATTAAGGTGCAAGAATTTGAAATCATTGATATGACAGAAGAAGAAATCAATGAAGCAAAAGAATTATTAAAAAGTAAAAATGTCACAATCGAACCTGTTTTTAAAAAAACTAAAAAAATAGAATTTGATTTTGATAATGATGGAGAAAAAGAACAAGTTTATTTCATTTCTAATGACTATGATTTAGAAAGCCAAACGAAAGTTTTTTCTATTGCTTATATGAAAAATAACTCAAAAATAGAAACTTTAATTTCCCATATTTCAGAGGATTATACAGATATTCCAACGATAATGTTAAAAGAAATTATTGATTATAATGATGATGGAAAATATGAGCTTATTTTTAGAAAAACCTATTTTGATCAAATAGGAACTTGTTATGAAATATTTGAATTAGAAAAAGGTATTTACAAACCAATAAAAAAATGTAATTTTGTAAGAAATGGAGGTGGTTCATAATGAAATTAAAATTTAGAGCAGAACCGAAAGATATATTGATTTTTGTTATATTTTGTATTGTATTATTATATTTTGTAGCAATTGCTGTACTTAATATTTCTTCTTTTGCAGATACAGGGCTTCTATATGGATTAAATCCATTTCCAGCCTTTGGACCTGAATATATTGGTGCTACTATGTTATTATTTATCGGTGCCTTAGCAGCAATTTTTACAAGTGTATCTTCTTACTTTTTTGACCGTGAAAAAGGAATTGGTTTTAAAGCAGAAGAAAAAAAGGAAAAAGGATATTCTAGATGGGCTACAGAAAAAGAAATGAAAAAAGAGCTTAAATTGGTTGATCCAATGGCAAAAGAAGCAGATGTAGCTGGACTTCCAATAATTATGTCTCCAAAAGGGGTTTGGGTAGATAACAGTGAATATCATAATTTAATTATTGGTTCTACTGGAGCAGGAAAAACGCAAACAACAGTACTTCCAATGGTACATCTTCTTTCTAAAAAAGGAGATTCTATGATTGTTACTGACCCAAAAGGAGAAATATACGAAGATACTGCTGAGATGCTTAGAGCCAAAGGTTATAACATTGTACTTTTAAATTTCCGTGATCCGCAACAAGGAAATGCCTGGAATCCATTATCACTTCCATATAGTTTATATAAAAATGGAAATTCTGATAAGGCAACAGAATTGCTAGAAGACTTAGCACTGAACATCTTATATGATGAAAATTCAAAATCCCAAGATCCATTTTGGGAAAAAACGTCAGCTGACTATTTTTCAGGACTAGCACTTGCTTTATTCGATGATGCAACAGAAGAAGAAATCAACCTAAATAGCATCAACTTAATGACAACGCTAGGAGAAGAAAAATTTGGAGCTACAACTTATGTAAAAGAATATTTTAGTTATAAGGATCCAGCAGGAGCTGCCTATATTAATGCTTCTAGTACTTTGATGGCACCAAATGAGACAAAAGGGAGTATTCTAGCAGTATTCAAACAAAAAATTAAATTATTCTCTTCTCGTGAAAATTTATCAGAAATGCTTTCTCATAGTGATTTTGATATGAGAGAAATTGGAAAAAAGAAAACAGCAGTATTTATTGTTATCCAAGATGAAAAGAAAACTTATCATTCACTTGT
>CAYYCR010000055.1:0-10355 GCA_964470385.1 uncultured Muribaculaceae bacterium
TACTCGCTTTCTAACAATTGTCAATACTTTTTTCAATTTTTTTTATTTCAAAGTTGAAAAGAAAAAATATCTATTCACTATTTTTTATACCTACATTTAATATACGACACTCCTACTAAAAATATTCCATAAAAAAAACAAAAATAAATTTCATCACCTCAACAAGAAAAAGTCATATTTTAAAAACAACTCTTTATTTTTCATTTTCATGATTATACTTATAATTTAATCAAATACATATCAAATAGATATCCCGCCCACGCTTTAATATCATTTAGTATTTTATCCATGCCTTTAATTTTGTGAAATCATATACTTATCATATCCCAATTTTATCAATTGGCGATACGCTTCTTCAACATCACTAGGAATTTCCTGTTCTACTTGCCATCCATATTTAGGATATACTTTAATTCGTTGTAAATCCCCAACCATTAAATGAATCGTTTCTTCTCTTAAAAATTCACTTTGCTGTTCCATATATTCCTCAAAAGAAAGATTGAAAGAAGTCACAATACATCTTTTATCTGGCATCAAAGCCTGAAATGCTGCATATATTCTTCTTTCTGCATATGGTTTATGAACGATTAAAAAAGAATCAATCGAAAGCCCTTGTTTTTGAATCAGTTCTTTAACAAATTTTAAATTATCACCAGTATTCGTAGATTCTGTTTCAATATAGATATTCTCTTTAGGAACACCTAAATTCATTGCCACAAAAGCAAATTTTTCTGCTTCTGGCTTTTTCCATAACTGTTTTGTAATTTTTCCATAACCACCAGTAAAAATAATTTTATCAGCATATCCCTTATGATAAAGAAAAGCAGCATATTCTGCAACTTTAATATCATGGCAACCCATTCCTAAAATGCAATCACATTTTTCTACCTTTTTATTTAAACGTAAATAATCCCAAAGAATCTTTGAAAGCTCCATTTTATTCATATAACATCCCCTCTTCTTTTTCACACACAATCAAAGTTATCAAAACTTCTCTTAGTAGTAACAAGATGATTTCTAAATTCCTCATAAAACACATCCCTTTATACTATAACATGAACGAAAAGAAAAAGATAGATTGCTCTATCTTAGAATTGTACCTTAGGTACTTCTTTTTCCGCTTCCGTTGCTTCAAAAAACGCTTCTTTTTGAAAATGAAATAATCCAGCTACAATATTAGATGGGAACATTTCCAATTTATTTTTATACTTTAATACTGCATCATTATAAAATTGTCTAGCATAGGAAATCTTATCTTCCGTTTCCTTTAAATTATTTTGTAAATCTAAAAAATTAGTATTGGCTTTTAAATCTGGATAAGACTCTGTAAGTGCAAACAAACGATTTAAAGCTCCAGTAAGTTCTCCATTGGCTTTCATTTCATCTTCTGGAGTCACTGCTGAAACTGCCTTATTACGAGCATTGATTACCGCATCTAACGTATCTTTTTCATGACTGGCATAACCTTTTACTGTCTCTACTAAATTAGGAATTAGATCAGCACGTCTTTTCAAAAGAACATCAATTTGTGCCCATTGATCCTTTACTAAATTTCTTAAATGCACTAGTTTGTTATAAGTCAAAGCCATATAAAGTAAAATAAGAACAACCACTACTGCTAAAACAATTAAAAAAATCTCCATATATATCCTCCTTCGTTCTATTTTAATTATATAACAAATTTTAAAAAAAAACTATCCTTTTGTATAAATTTTTAAAATCTGTTTCAAAATGAAATAGAAAGGGTGAATATATGAACATTGATATCAGAAAAAGTATTCATGACAATTTTAAAGACGCAACGGATGATGAAATTAGAGCCTCTATCACCTCAGCCTTAGAAGATAAAGAAGAAATCACACTTCCAGGGCTTGGTGTATTTCTAGAAATCCTATGGGAAAATAGCGATGAGGCTTCCAAAGAATACATCATTTCTACCATAAAAAAAGGAATATGAAAAGACATCTCAAAATAAAAGATGTTTTTTTATTCCCCTTTTCTTTAAGGAAAAATACCTGAAATTAGTATTCTTTCAATTCCACCCTATTTGTTTTTCTCATGTTATGTTTCTTTTCTATCACGATTTGCTACAATCTACCTCAGAAAACAAAAAGAAAACTTTCGTTTTTTATAACCATACTCCAAAAGCAATGGCCATCATACTTAATATCGCTCCAACAACCCAAAAGCCTTTCACGATATCCTGCTCCTTATATCCCAATTTTTCAAAATGATGATGAAGTGGAGCCATCAAAAACACTTTCTTATGAAAATACATCACTGAAATCATTTGAATAATACAAACAAGAGTTTCAATAATAAACACCCCTGCTACGATAATTAATGTTATCTCATGACTTGTAATAATCGCAACACTCGCTAGCGTTGCCCCCAAGGATAAAGAACCAGTATCCCCCATAAACACCTTAGCAGGATAAGTATTATAAACCAAAAATCCCATTAACGAACCGACTAATACAAAACAGAATATCGCAATATCCTCACTTCCAGACACCCAATTAGAATTCCAACTGATCAGTCCAAAAGCAAGAAATGCCATTACCGATAATCCACCAGCTAGTCCATCCAAGCCATCAGTTAAATTCACAGCATTACTACTTGCTACTAAAATAAATAATAGAAAAATTCCATAAAACCAACCCATGTCAATTTTAATCCCTAATGTATGAATATCTAGTACTGGTTCATTTCCACTTTTCATAAAAATATAGAAAAATACAAGGGCAATAAAGAGTTGACCAAATAACTTTCCAATTTCGGTTAATCCCTCATTATTATGTCTTTTGATAATCAAAAAATCATCGATAAATCCTAATATCGCATATCCAATAAAAACGAACATCACGATAAATAAGTTTTCCGAGAAATTAATTTTCCCCATACATAATAATATCAGGATCGTAACAATGGTAGGAATAATAAAAATTAATCCTCCCATTGTCGGTGTCCCCTCTTTTTGTTTATGCTTTTTGGCTAAAAAAATACTAACTTGTTGCTTAATTTTCATTTTTCTCAAAAGTGGAATAATGATAAATCCGAATACAACGGATAATATAAAACCTATCATGAGTGCTAGTACAGCTTTTGCTAAAATTAACATGTCTTTCATCTCCTATATCATTTCTAATACAATTTGTTTATCATCAAATTCAAATCTTTCTTTCCCAATGATTTGATAGTTCTCATGGCCTTTGCCAAGCACTAATAGTATATCATTATTTTCTAACATTTGTATACCCTTTATGATGGCATCTTTACGGTTTGGTATCGTTTCATAATTGTCATTTTTCAAATGATTTATCATATCTTCTAATATGTCACTGGGATCTTCTAATCTTGGATTGTCACTTGTAAATATGGCATAATCTGATAATTCGGTTGCAATCAAAGCCATTTCTGGGCGTTTTGTTTTATCCCTGTTTCCCCCACAACCAACAATCGTATAAATGTGATTGGGACTAAGTTCCCTCACCGTTTTAATCACATTTTCTACCGCATCAGGAGTATGGGCATAATCAATAATAATTTGATTATCTTCATAAAAAATGGTGTCCATTCGTCCCTTTGGTGCTTTTAAGTTAGGAAGTAAATTTCTAACACTTTCTAGCTCTATCTGTTCTTCTAATAAAATCATCGTTGTTACTAAAACATTATAGACATTATGTTTTCCTAATAAGCTACTTTCTAATGTTACCGTTTGGTTATCATGTTTTATCGTAAATACGCTTCCATTTACTTTCATATTATACTCTAAAATTTGATAATCAGATTCGTCAAATCCATATGTAATATTATTATTTTCTTTTAATAGAAAATAATTCTTATAATCGTCATCTATATTAACGATTGCTTTTCCATTTTCTTTTAACATCGTAAAAAGTTTTTGTTTGGCTAATGCATAACTTTTCATATCTAAGTGATAATCTAAATGGTCCTTTGTTAAATTGGTAAATATGGCATAATCAAATTCTAGTCCCTCTACTCGTTTCATAGCAAGAGCATGACTACTTACTTCCATTACTACATAGGTAACACCTTTTGAAACACACTCTAATAACATTTCATAAATTTCATTAATCTCTGGCGTCGTATTAGAAAGTTCCTTTCTTTTTTCGCCATCAATATAAAAGCCAATGGTTCCGATGTAAGCTGCTTTTTTTCCTAAGGAAGAAAATGCTTCATAAGTAAGAAAACACTCTGTTGTTTTCCCGTTGGTTCCTGTAATTCCAATCAGTTTTAAGTCTTTGATTTGGTCATAATATTGTTCTTTTAATGTCCGTACTAAATATTCTTTGGTATCGTTTACTACCAAAGTATCTACTTCATATAAGCCATGTTCCACAACCACTTCTGTGGCACCATTTGAAATGGCATCTAAAATGTACTTATGTCCATCATTATTTAATGTTTTGAGTGCTACAAAGGTATCTCCTTTTTTGATTTTTCTTGAATCGGTTTTGATTCTCATAAAAACACACCTCTATAATAAGGTATGTTTCTTTTCTTTTTTGGTGTTTTCTTAAATTTTTTGAATATGACTGTGTAACTCGTTTCGGTATGCTTTGACTTTTTGAAATTCGTCTTCCCTCCATGTGAAATAGCATTTCTTCAAGTAGTGTTCTAAATTATCAGCCTGAACCAGTGGTAATATGATGAAGTCATACAATTGTTTTTCATAATCTTTTTGATAACGCATGTATAGTTCTGTTGAAGCCAAGTAAGAGTATATTTCTTTCAGGTAGTCTTGGGTTATAATAGAATCATGTAAGAAAGGAAAGATACTCATATTCTTTCTACAACACTTGGTCCAATATTCGATATTGTGATATTGAAAACAGGCATTTGCAACGGCTTCTTTCTTGTAACCTTTTTCTATCGCAAATGAAATAGCCAATTGTTCTAAATATAGTCCTGAAATTTCTGAAAATAATTTTTTATAGTTGTCTTGGGTGTTATTCCCACCAATTTCCCAAAATAGGACATGTCCCATTTCATGAACGAGTGTTAAAAAGGTTTTGATGAATGTTTCTTTTTTGACAATAATAAAAGGCCAACTTGATTCTGGATAATAGATAGCACTACCATTATTTTCTAGTTTTTCCTTATAACAAAAATGGGTCGAAAAATAGTTATGATAATAGACTTCTAACATTTCCTTTATCATTTTTGAGGGAAGCCAGTTTAAAAATTCTTCTAGTAATTGGGTAACCTCTTGAATGGAAAAGGTACTTTTTTCTTCCTTTATTTGGGGCAAAGGATTTTGTTGGAGATTTTTTGTTAATAATCGTAAGTAATGAGAAGCCTGGCTTTCTTTTACATAATCATTATATTCTTCGTTTATGGCTTCGTCATATATGAGACCAAATAACTGAGCACCAATTCGCTCTATCAAAGTATCTTTTTTAGAATCTGATAAAGTTGTTTCGTCACTTACAAGTTTTATCATAAAAGAAATTTGTTCTAATTGAGCAGTTCGCTTTCTTTCACTTAATTTTTGATTTTGGGATAATGTTTGTTTGAGTTGTTCAAGAAGTGTAATATCCCAAGTATATGATTGTTCTTTCATTTGTTTTCACCTGTTCTTTATTTTATCAATAAAATCTAAAAAGTCAAGAAAAACAAGAAAGTATCTTGCTCTTATGGATATTTTAAGAATCCTGATAAACAGTTTCTATATACTCCTCTACTATGGTTCTATCATGAAAAGGGATTTTCTGATTTTTAATAATCATAAATTCTTCATGTCCTTTTCCAAGTATCAATAATACATCTTTTTGTTGTAATAATTGGATTCCTTTATAAATGGCTTTTTTTCTATCCATACAGATTTCATAGTTTGTATTTTCTAAATGATTTGTCATATCCTCAATAATGGTTTTAAATTCTTCTTCGTGCAAATCATCACTAGTCAGTATGGCATATTTACACATATCGGTTGCTATTTTAGTCATAATAGGACGTTTTAATCTATCCCTGGAGCCTGTGCAACCAAATACGACATAGACATTTCCACTTGTCGCTTCTTTGATTGTTGAAATTAGTTTTTCCATCGCATCTGGGGTATGGGCATAGTCAATGACAATCAGATTATCATGGTAAGTAATCATTTCCATTCTTCCACTTGGACTATTTAAGTAAGCTACAGATTGCTTGATTTGTTCTACCGAAAAACCGATTTGTTCTAGTACAATGATACAAGATAGTAGATTACTAATGTTATATTTTCCAATTAGGTTGGTTTTTATTTGTGTTTTTTGATTTTGGTGTTGATACGTAAATGTCATTCCTAAATGGTTCATTTTAAAGTTTGTTACCTGATAGTCTCCTCCGTCAAACCCGTAGGTAATATTACGGTTTTGTTCTAATAAAAAATAGTTTTTATAAGAGTCATCATAGTTAATAATGGCTAGTCCATCTTTTTTTAAATCGATAAATAATTTTTGTTTGGCTAAAGCATAATTTTCCATGGTTTTATGATAGTCTAAATGATCCTGCGTTAAATTGGTAAATATAGCAATATCAAAAGAAATTCCCTCTAATCGTCCATAAGATAAGCCCTGACTACTCACTTCTAATACAACGCATTCACATTCTTCTTCATAGGCTTGCAATAATAGTTCATATAAATCACAGATATCTGGTGTCGTATTATTTAAGGCTTCTTTTTTGGTTTCTCCAATATAAAAGCCAATGGTTCCAATATAAGCTGATTTTTTTCCTAGACGGTTTAATAGTTCTGACAGTAAATAAGCACTGGTTGTTTTTCCATTGGTTCCAGTAATCCCTATCAGTGTCATCTCTTTTAAATAATGGCTATATTCTTGTTTTAAGTAGTTTGTTACATATGCTCGCGTATCGATAACGTGTTCTGTTTGAACGGAATATTCTCCATGTTCACAAACAATTTTACTTGCTCCATTTTGAATTGCCTGTTCAATATAGGTCTCTCCGTTACTATTGATACCTTTTAAAGCGACAAAAGTATCTCCTGGTTTTATTTTTCTTGAGTCTGTTTTGATGTTTATCATTCTCTTCACCTTCTTTATCATTTTACTATATTTTCTATTTTGTTACAAGATATACACAATTTCTACACTAAAAAAGGGAAAACAAGGATAATAACAAGGAATTTCTGTATAAGAATTCTTTTTTTGTTTCAAAATAGTGTTAGAAAGGAGTCTATATGAATATTCCTTTATACAGTCTGATTTTTATTTCTAAAGTGGTTGAAAATGCTCTTGCAACATTACGTTTGATTGTTGTTTCTAATGGAAAAAAATGGCTAGGAGCCATTTTACAGTTAGTGATTGCTATTGTATGGGTATTTGTAACTGGGGTTGTTGTAACTGATATTAAAAAAGATCCTTTAAAAATTGTTTTTTTTGCGATTGGTTCGTTTGTTGGCTCTTATGTTGGCTCTGTAATTGAAGAACGTCTGGCTCTTGGAAACAATATGATTAGTGCCATTGTAAGTTCTAATTATGTAGAACAAATTGTGGAGGCTTTAAAAAAAGAGCAGTATGGAGTTACTATTATAGAGGGATACCAAGATAATCAAAAGTTATTAATGAGTTTGGTTCCTAGAAAAAAAAGACAAGAGGTTACTAAAATTATTCGGAAATTTGAACCCAATGCTTTTATGAGTGCGGAAAAGGTTGCCCCTATATCAAATTTTTCAAAGTAGAGGCAGTATCAGTAATGATATAAACATCATTATTTTTTTCTTTGATTTCTTTGGCTTCTCTTTTTTTATTGATTGTAAAATACATCAGTTTTTTATGCATATCAATTTGATCTAAATAATGATAACTAAATAGGTTATAATCGAAATGATTATAGAGTCTATTTTGATTCAAAAAATATCCAATTAGAATACCTGTTTTGACATTTTTATTTATTTTTTTTAAATATTTCAGGGAAGAATACCAAAAACTAATTACAACAATATTTAAATGATGATATTTTATAATAATCTGATTTACTTTCTCGACTAATGTTTTTTCTTCTCCTTTTAATTCAATCAAAATTAATTTTTTACTATGGATACTTTGCAATAATTCTGTGAGAGTTAAAATGGTATCTTTTCCAAATCTATATTGTTTTAGTTCTTGTAGTGTTTTTTGGTTTACAATCCCAGTTCCATTACTTGCAAAATCTATAATAGGATCATGAAAAACCACAACTTCTTTATCTTTGGTTAATCTAACATCACATTCTATTCCAGAAATATAAGATTTTGAAAGTGCTTTTAGAATGTCTGTTTTATTATTGCCAATATCACTACTTGAAATTTTTCCTCTATGTGCAATTAATTTCATAATATAGTGTATGTTTTTCTATTTCTTTTCAATACAAAAAACTTTTTTACGAGGTTTTACTATTTAAAATTAAAAGTCATGTTTCGTGATTATCTTTTTTTAGCTTGGCTTATTGAAGCATCATTATTCTTTAGCATTTCTCTTTCTTTTTTTAGTATAGCTTTTTGGATTTTCAAGTTTTCTATTTTATCAGTAGGTTGATTCTTTTTTGGAGTTTGAATGGTTTGTGAGAAAAAAGTAAATGGGGGTTTTCGATATAATTTCATTTTTTTTCTTTTTATTAGAAGTGATACAATTTTATTTTTACAAGCCAATTCTTCAAATTGTTTTAGCTTTTCTTGGTCTTTATAGCTTTTTTTATACCAATCATATAATTTTATTTGGACCTGAACCGATCTAATAAAACCAAATGGGGATATCATTCTATCCTGAAAATTAATATAATCTAAATCAGCAATCAACTCTAACACTTCTTTAGTTGGAATATATTGTCCTAAATAATCTACTAGTCCAGGTAAATTGCAACTGAAATATAAATGGGCCATATCTTGTGGGTTTTGAAAGAACATTTCTATCATTTGGACAATTCTTACTAAATTATCATAACCTCTAATGTCACCTTTTTGGTATATTCTAGAAGCCAATAATTCTGTATATCCCTCATTTATTCCATTCCCTATCCATGAATTTTTACGACTATGGAAAAATCCAGATAGAGTAATGTCCCTTTTAGAATCATAGATAGAACTAGCAAAGTGTAGAAATTCGTGTCCCAAAGAATCTTTTGATGTAATCAATATCTTATTTTCTTTTGGTATATATACTCCAGCTACCCCGATTCCATAAGGGAACAATAATGGTTTTCTTTTTATACTAACTGTTTTAATGTTATTTGAAATAATTTTTAAATCTTCTGGGTAAACATAATGGCACAACTTTAAAACATATGGTTTTAATACTCTCTTTTTCGTAAATTCCATTTTCTCCATTTCTAATGAATTCATTTTATTAGAAATAAAATTTGAACTGACAATGATTTTCCCAGTATATGGCGATAATTTTTTTAGTTGTTTTTTTTGTTTTCTATCAAACAGAATTGCACTTACAGGTACCATAGTTAGTGTAATCATGACGCAAGCACTTGCCATTTGATCGAGTAAATTGAGCATTTCCATAAACATAATGTTTCCTCTTTCCAAATTAACAATATCATATCATATAATACTTAAAACTACAAAAAAAGAGTTTTGTTTCAAAACCCTGTTTTACTTATATCATCATTTTAAAATTTTTTGTTTGTCTTTATCTTTTGCACTTTCTTCATATATTTTTTCAAATGTTTCTAACGGTCCACTTACACAAAGTTCGATATATTCTCTAAATGAACCAATCCCCTCTATTCCATCCATCCCATTTACAGGTTCAAATGTCTCTTTTGTTTCATAACTTTCATTAATTTGAAAGCCTGGAAAAAAATGTTGCAATATTGTTGTGCTAATCCAAGTATCTTGTCCGATATACATCTGAAGCAACGTATCAAAAATACCTGCTCCTACTTTTCCATTCACAATATAATCAACATCACCCATTGGGATTTTAGTGAATATATTTCCTTGATAAATCTGATTTTCTTGTTTCATTCTTTCCAATAATGAATTGCTAAATTCTTGCGTATCTGCAACAATCTTATCTAAATCTTGAGCAATTGGATTATTTATTCCTTGCTCAGAGTCTAATCCAAGATAAGAAAATAATTGTTGCTTATATTCTCGTTCATTAAAATTTTCCATAAAACCCTCCCTACACCATTTTAACACATTTTTTATTGAAATAATAGAAAATTTAATTTTTTAAAAAATAAGACGTGCCTATCCTATTTTTATTTTTTTCATTGTCCAAAATAAATTTAATCTTGTATCTTTTAAAAAAACAGCTTTTAAAAAAACTGTTTTTTTCATTCTAATTGGTAGTCTATACGGGATTTGAACCCGTGTTCCCACCTTGAGAGGGTGGTGT